>CAURAS010000222.1:0-3272 GCA_963522865.1 uncultured Cardiobacterium sp. | reverse complement strand
GTTGCGGCTGGTCGTCGTGGTGTTTGTGGTGGTGGCGGTCGTGGTTGCGTGCGGCGATGGCCAGGGCAGACAGGCCGCCCAGGGCGACGATGCCACCGAGGATTGCCCACGGGCTCCAGCCTGCGCCACCCGCTTCGACCGGGACGATGCCGGCAAAGCTGGAGTCACCACCGAGCGCCTGGCCGGCGGCAACGTGGTCGGCCAGCATGTGCACGGCATCCGTCTGTTGGGCGCTTTCCGGGATGTAGGGGTAGAACGAGCCGTTCTCGTGTTGGCCCACCAGCAGGTTCTTGCTGCCGTTGGGGTTCAAGCCGTATTAGTTGTCGATAATCAGGCTCGGCGTTTCGATGCTCTCGCCTTCAAAGGCGATGTAGAGGTCGTTGCCGACCCGCTCGGTCATGATGTTCTCCGGACCGTATTGGGTCTCCAGGTCGGTGAGTTGGTAGTAGACGTTATCTACCGCGCGCACATGCACCGGGCTTCCATTGCCGGTGTTGATGCTTACTTGGTCGATGATGTCTGCGCTGTTGCTGCTGCCTTTGACCTTGGCTAGCGTCAGGGCGATTTGTTTGGCCATGGTTTACCTCGAATGTACTTGGTTTGTTGCCATCTTGGCGGGTCGAACCCGGTTCGGCGGTTGAGATGTTGAGAGCCTTCCTGGCGTGTCCTGTCTGTCCGGCAGGTCGGCGCTCTCCCTGCATGCCTTGCGGCACACCGCCGCTATGCAGTTATCCTTCATAACTTTATAGCTTGGCGTGCGGCGATGTTACCCCAAGTCTTTTTTTATTTCTACTTTATTACAAGTCATAAAGTTACTAGTAAGGTAGCTGCATCTTTTCTCATTGTTATAACAACAGATATGATCAGAAAAGCTGCTATGATAATGCGCGCCAATTATTCAGACTTTATTTATTCAAATGATTTTACGCAATTATTTTTCATTACTATTCTTTCTTGTGTTTTTACCGGGATTGGCTGTTGCTTTTGACCGTGACCAGCTGGTGCGTGATGCCCGTGCGCAGATTGGTGTTACGACCGATTATGACCCTACTTACCGCCAGTTGGACTACCCGTTGGGCGATGTTCCCGTGCAGACCGGTGTCTGTACTGACGTCATCATCCGCGCCCTGCGTCAGCAAAATATCGACCTACAACAGCTGGTACATGAAGACATGGTGCGCCATTTTGCGGTCTATCCGCAAAAATGGGGGCTGAAGCGCACGGACCGCAACATTGACCACCGCCGCGTTCCCAATCTTGAAACCTGGTTTGCGCGCCATGCTGAAAGTCTGTCGCTTACCGACCTAGACAGCTACCAGCCTGGGGACATCGTCACCTGGCGCCTGCCCGGCAATCTGCCGCACATCGGTATCGTCTCCGATCGCCGCGCACAAGACGGCACGCCACTCATCATTCATAACATCGGCCGTGGTACTCAAGAAGAAAACATCTTGAACCAGTACCCGCGCATCGCCCATTACCGCTACCAACCATGAAAACCCGCCTCCTCGCCGTCACCGCCCTGCTCCTCCTTGTCCCCACCGCTCTCTGGCTTACCGGCTGGCGCTGGCAGGGCAACGAAGTCCCGCTCAATTATCTGCTCTACATCATCACTCAAACCGGCGGCATACCCGTCGCCCTTTTCAGCACCGCCGCGCTGTTCGCACTCCTTTACCTCGCACACCGTCGCGGCGAAGGGCGCGCGTTGCTGCTCGTCGTCCTCATCAGCCTTGGCGCGACGCAAGTCGGTAAAAGCCTGCTCAAACCGCTCATCGGCGAGGCGCGGCCTTACGTCGTCGTCCTCACCAAAGACGACCCCGCGCGCATCCGCGACTTCTACGCCGTCAAACGCAGCATCCGCGCTGATGCCGTCCGCGCCTACTACGCCAAAAGCGCCGCGCAAACGCCGCCTTACCTCATCGCGCACCGCGCCAAAGAAACCGGCTACAGCTTCCCCTCCGGCCACACCACCTTCGCTGCCAGCTGGGCGCTCCTCTTTACCGGCATCATCGGCTTTGCCAACCGCCGCCGCGGTCTCGTCAGCGGCGCCATCATCGCCTGGGCGATGCTCGTCATGACAAGCCGCGTCTGGCTGGGCATGCACTACCCGCTTGACCTCGCCGGCGGCGTCCTTCTCGCCAGTGCCATCAACCTGCCGCTCCTGCTTGCCTGGCAACAGCGCCACACCTCGCCGCGCCTTCAGCGCCTGCTCAAGCGCCTGCCAGCTTGGCGTAAGTCAGGCAACTAACCGCGACCAGCGCCAGCGCAACCCCCGCCACATTCACCCGGCACAAGCGCTCGCGGAACAGCCCGGCGCCAACCAGCGCCCCCAAGACAATCACCCCCATATTCATCCCGGCGAACACCACGCTGGGATGCTCCTTGAGCGCCACATGCGCCTTGAGATAACAAAAAATATTGCCGAAATTGAGCATGCCGAGCGCCACCCCGGCAAGCACATTCTCCTGACGCCAACGCGCCCCCTGCGCCGCCAAAAACCCGAACGATAACAGCGCCGCCAGCACAAAAATCACCAACAACAGCGCAAACAGCGTCCCTGACGTCGCCAACGACAGCCGCTTCAACAACATATCAATCACCCCATAGCCGAGCCAAACTCCGGCCAACCACCATGCGGCATGCCGGCCGTCGCCCTCGCCGGCGCTATCCCGCTGCAACAAACAGGAAAGCGCAATAAACACCAGCACAATCCCCGCCGCCGACCACAGCGACAGCCGCTCGCCGAACCACAAAAACGCCGCCAGCAGCGGAATCACCAGCGCCACCCGCTGCGCCGCATCGGCGCGGACAATCCCCGCCGCCTGCACCGCCCGCCCCATGACGACAAACACCAGCGGCAACAGCACGCCGAGCAACGCGAACAACCACCACGATGCCCAAAAACCATCCGCGTTCGTCCACGACGGCCGCGCCACCAGCCAAGTCAGTAGCGCCGCCACCGGATAATTGACCGCGACCATCTGCGTAATATCGAGCCGCCGCTGCCGCGCGACCTTCAAAAGCACCGACACCGTTACACTAAGGCAGACACTCATGAGCAGAAAAAACATAAAAACCTCCGAAAATTGAAATCCCCAAATGGGTGCCGCCATTTACATACACTTGAGCGCTCGAGGTGTATGTAAATGAGCCAAAGGAACAGGAACGAATGCATCCGTCGCTACGCACAGGGATTGCTGCCCCCATCTCGCTTCCCCCTCTAGGGGCTGTTTACAATTGATGTAACCACTTGAAGAAACAAAAAATGGCAG
>CAURAS010000221.1:0-3287 GCA_963522865.1 uncultured Cardiobacterium sp. | reverse complement strand
GGCGACAGCATCGAAATCATCCAGCCGGGCGGCAACCGCGAAATCATCCTCGGCGAGCTCTATGACACAAAAAATGGCGAAACCGTCCCCGCCGCTAAAGGCAGCGGCTGGCAGGTCAAAGCGGCGCTTGGCGCAGTCGATACCTACACCGTGCTGGCGAAGAATCTCTGAAGCATTGCGCATAAAAAACCGCTGCATCAGCAGCGGTTTTTTTCTGGGCGGATTATACATACAGCTGAGCGCTCGTAGTGTATGTAAATGTGGGGGTACGTCAGAGGTCGCCGACACGGGCGGGGCGTTTTTCCAACTGCGCGGTTTCCGTTTTCTGCATAAAATCGCGCGAGCGGAAAGCGTCCACCGCCGCTTGGTTGTCGCGGGAAACGTGCGCGGCGTAAATTTCTGGCAGGCGCATGCGCACATAATTCAGACCGTTGCCGAGGATGATATGCCCCCAATCGCTGCTATCGGCTTCCAGCTGCGGCGCACGCGGCAGGGCGCGGGCGAGCGCCTCGCGGCTGCGCGCAATGTGCGGATGCGCAATACTGCCTGCCGGCTGGTGCAGGTTGAGGGCAAAAGCACGCACCGCCTGGTTAATGGTGGCGAAGCCATAAGCGGCACGGGCGCAGGTAGCGCCGCCGCGCAGGATACGGTCATCAAGATAATTCATGATGATGAGCGTTTCACTGAGGATATTGCCGTCGTCGCAAAGGAGTGCCGGGATTTGGCTATAAGGATTGATGGCAAGCAGATCGGCCGGGTTTTCCCACGGCAGGACGTAGTGCAGTTGCAGATTATCCCGGCAGCTGCGCAGGGCGGCGATAAGCGCGAGGCGAGAATAGGGAGAAGTGGTGCTGAGGTAGAGTTTCATGAGGCCTCCAAGCTGGGATGGATGAAAACAGGTGAAAATCATACATCGGCGACGCACCAAGGCGCAGTGCAATATACATACACCATGAGCGCTCAGGTGTATGTATAGCAAGCCTCCTATACTGTCTTCGGCGGTGCGCCTGGTATGAGACTTTATGCGTATCGCTATATTAACAAGCCTGGGGATTTCGCCTTCTTGTAGACGGCAAGCGCTCGGGTGACTGAGGCAAATCGCGACACGCCTACGCCCTTTCCGTGAATGGCAGCAAAAGCGCGCGCAACCGCTCCTGCGCGGGCGGGTGCAGGAAGAGATACAGTGCCGGTTCAATCAGCTCGACTTCGTTAATCAGGAACTCACCGCGCGCATCAATCAGACCATCAATGCGGGCATAAAGCGGCGCGACAGGCAGTCGCGACAGCACAGCTTCGGCGCACTTTAGCCACGCGGCCTCGGGTTCAATCGGCAGGATTTCGACGCCGTAGGCGGAGTTGGCGCGCCATTCTTGCGGCGCGGGGCGGCGGTGTGCGGCGTGCGAGAACGTGCCGTTGAGGTAGATGAGGCAGATTTCACCAATGTCGCTTGCGATGAAGGGTTGCAACAGCACCCCTTGCGGGTAGTCGGCCAGTGTTGGCAGTTCGTCGTGCAAGCGGCGCACGCCACGCCCGCTTTGGCCGATGAGCGGTTTGATGACGGGATTGTCCCAGCCGCTGCCCGCAATCGCCTGCGCCCAATCGTCGCCGGGCAGGAGCGCGATGCTTGGTGTCACGGCAAGGCCTTGCGCTGCCAGTTCGCACAGGTAGCGTTTGTCGAGGTTCCAACGTTGCAGCGCGGGCGGGTTGATGACGCGCACGTTTGCGGCTTCCAGCGCGGCAAGCCAGCGGCGGTATTCGTCGGGCGCACCGCTGTAATCCCAGGTGGCAAGCGGGATGACGGCGTGCGCGTCGGCGGGGTTGATGTCCTGCCAGGGCAGGAGGGTGGCAGCCAGCGCGGCGGCGAGCGCTTGCAGGTCGGCGTTGCCCTGCGGCCAGTCGCGGCAGGTGGCGATGTAGGTGGTTTTCATGGTTTTCGGGCAAGAAAAAAGCGGCTTGAAGCCGCTTAGAAATAATGGCGCGCCCGGAAGGATTCGAACCTCCGACCGCCTGGTTCGTAGCCAGGTACTCTATCCAACTGAGCTACGGGCGCGTCGTTTTGAAGGCGCGCATTATCCACACCGCCCCCTGGAGCGTCAAGCGATATTTTCGTGTTCTTGGGGTGCGGTGGTTTGCGGGCGGAACAGTTGTGGTTTGGCGGCTTCCGGCGCATCTTCGTCGTCCTCTTTTTCTGGCATCAGCCATTGTAGTGGCATGCCACTGGCACCGAGGGCGGCGAAGTCAAACAGTTCGCGATCAAGCAGATGCGAGGGGCGTACCCGCGTCAGCGCGGCGAAGATGCTGTCCAGCCGTTTCGGCGCGAGGCGGTCCCATTGCAGCAGCATGTCCTTGATGGCTTTGCGTTGCAGGTTTTCCTGCGAACCGCAGAGGTTGCAGGGAATGATGGGGAATTGCCGCCATTCGGCGTATTTGGCGATGTCGCGCTCGTCGCAGTAGGCAAGCGGGCGAATGACGATGTGCGCGCCGTCGTCGCTTTGCAGTTTCGGCGGCATCGCCTTCAGTTGGCCACCGTGAAAGAGGTTAAGGAAGAAGGTTTCCATGATGTCGAATTTGTGATGGCCGAGGGCGATTTTCGTCATGCCAAACTGTTTGGCGTAGGTGTAGAGGTGGCCGCGGCGCAGGCGCGAGCAGAGCGAACACATGGTGTTGCCCGGAGCGATTTTGTCGGTGACGATGCTGTAGGTGTCGCTTTCGATGATGTGGTAATCCACGCCGATGGACGCGAGGTATTCCGGCAGGACGTGTTCGGGAAAGCCCGGCTGTTTCTGGTCGAGATTGACCGCGGTCAGCTTGAATTCGACCGGTGCGCTGCGTTGCAGCGAGAGGAGCAAATCGAGCATGGCATAGGAATCTTTGCCGCCGGACAGACAGACCATGATGTGGTCGCCCGCTTCTATCATCTGGTGGTCTTCAATCGCTTTGCCGACGTTTTTCCGCAGCCGTTTCTGGAGTTTGCGCAGGGTTACGCTCATTGCCTCATCCTTATATTTATTGAAAAGGCGCACATGATAATAGCGGCGGGTAACAAAATCGAATTCGCGCTTGACCACCTGCAAAAAATCGCTACAATGCGCACCTCGCCACGCCGGAGTAGCTCAGTTGGTAGAGCGCCTCACTTGTAATGAGGATGTCGCGGGTTCAACTCCTGTCTCCGGCTCCATTGCAAAATGGAACACCCAATGCCCAGATGGCGGAACTGGTAGACGCGCTAGGTTCAGGTCCTAGTGGGAGCAATCCCTTGGAGGTTCGAGTCCTCTTCTGGGCACCAG
>CAURAS010000220.1:0-3316 GCA_963522865.1 uncultured Cardiobacterium sp. | reverse complement strand
TGGTGCGGATGAGGCGCACGCCCTGGGTGTTGCGGCCGCTGGTCGAGATTTCGGCGACGCGGGTGCGTACCAGGGTGCCATTGTCGGTGACGAGCATGATTTGTTCGTCTTCTTGCACTTGCACGGCGCAGACCGCCTGACCGTTGCGCTCGCTACAGGCGATGGAGATGACGCCTTTGGTGCCGCGTCCTTTTTGTGGGTAGTCGGCGACCGGGGTGCGTTTGCCGTAGCCGTTTTCGGTGATGGTGAGGATGTCGCCTTGTTCTTCGACGACGCAGAGGGCGATGACGCGCTGGCCGTCGTCCAGGTTCATGCCGCGCACGCCGGTGGAGTCGCGTCCCATGCTGCGCACGCTGTTTTCGTTGAAGCGCACGGCTTTGCCGGCGTCGGAGAAGAGCATGATGTCGCGGCTGCCGTCGGTGCGGGCGACGTCCACCAGTTCGTCGTCTTCACGCAGGTTGATGGCGATGATGCCGATGCTGCGCGGGCGCGAGTATTCGGAGAGCGGGGTTTTTTTCACCGTGCCGCTTTTGGTGGCGAAGATGAGGTATTGGTCGTCGGGATAGTCGCGCGTGGTGAGCACGGCGTTCAGGCGTTCGCCCGGCTCGAACGGCAGCAGGTTCACCATCGGTTTGCCTTTGGCGTTGCGCCCTGCCTGCGGCAGTTCATAGACTTTGAGCCAGTAGACTTTGCCGCGGTTGGTGAAGCAGAGCATGGTGTCGTGGGTGTTGGCGACGATGAGTTGTTCGACGAAGTCTTCGTCTTTGACCGCGGTCGCCGATTTGCCTTTGCCGCCGCGGCGCTGCGCTTCGTAGTCGGCGAGCGGCTGCGCCTTGATGTAGCCTTCGTGCGAGAGGGTGATGACGCGGTTTTCTTCGGCGATGAGGTCTTCGAGCGAGAGGTTGAGGTGGGTGTCGAGGATTTGGGTGCGGCGCACGTCGTTGAACTGGTTTTTGATGTCGAGCAGTTCTTCTTTGATGACGGCGAGCAGGCGCTCCGGCACTTGCAGGATTTCCAGCAATGCTTCGATTTCGTGGATGATTTCTTGGTATTCGCTGATGATTTTGTCTTGTTCGAGGCCGGTCAGGCGGTGCAGGCGCAGGTCGAGGATGGCTTGTGCCTGTTCGGGGGTGAGATTGTAGTGGTCGCCGTGCATGCCGTATTGTTTGCCAAGGCCGTCCGGGCGCGAGTTTTCCGCGCCGGCGCGGGCGAGCATGTCGCTGACTTGTCCGGCGAGCCAGGCTTTGGCCAGTAGTGCTTCTTTGGCCTCGGCAGGCCCGGCGGAGTGGCGGATGAGTTCGATGATTTCGTCAATGTTGGCAAGGGCGATAGCGAGGCCTTCTAATATGTGTGCCCGTTCGCGGGCTTTGCGCAGTTCGAAGATGGTGCGACGGGTGACAACTTCGCGGCGGTGCGCGATGAAGACTTGCAGCGCTTCTTTGAGCGACAGCAGGCGCGGTTGGCCGCCAACCAGCGCCATCATGTTGATGCCGAAGACGACTTGTAATTGGGTGAGCTGGAAGAGGTTGTTCAGGATGACTTCGGCGACTTCTCCCCGGCGCAGTTCGATGATCATGCGGATGCCGTCTTTGTCCGATTCGTCGCGCAGGGCGGTGATGCCGTCAATTTTTTTCTCTTTGACGAGTTCGGCGATTTTGCTGAGCAGGTTCGCTTTGTTGACTTGGTAGGGCAATTCATCGACGACGATGGTTTGTTTGCCGCTGTTGTCGTCGGTCTCGATGTGGGTTTTGGCGCGGATGTAGATGCGGCCGCGCCCGCTTTCGTAGGCTTCGCGGATGCCTTTAGCGCCGTTAATCAGCGCGCCGGTGGGGAAGTCGGGGCCGGGCAGGTAGCGCATCAAGGCGCTGGTGTCGGCATCGGGGTGGTCAAGCAGGTGCAGACAGGCGTCGAGCGTTTCGCCGAGGTTGTGCGGCGGCACGTTGGTCGCCATGCCGACGGCGATGCCGGAGCTGCCATTGACGAGCAGGTTGGGGATGCGCGTCGGCAACACGGTCGGCTCTTGCTGGCTGCCGTCGTAGTTCGGCGCAAAATCCACGGTTTCTTTTTCGATGTCGGTGAGCAGGCTGTGCGCGATTTTCGCCATGCGCGCTTCGGTGTAGCGGTAGGCGGCGGGCGGGTCGCCATCCAGCGAGCCGAAGTTGCCTTGACCATCCACCAGCGGGTAGCGCAACGAGAAGGGTTGCGCCATGCGGACGAGGGTGTCGTAAATGGCGCTGTCGCCGTGCGGGTGGTATTTCCCCATGACGTCGCCAACGATGGTCGCGGATTTCACATATTTCTTGTTCCAGGCGTTGCCCTGTTTGTGCATGGAAAACAGCACGCGGCGGTGTACCGGCTTCAAGCCGTCGCGCGCGTCCGGCAAGGCGCGACCGACGATGACACTCATCGCATAATCGAGATACGAACTGCGCATCTCGTCTTCCAAGCGAACCGGCAACACTTCTTTGGCAAAATCACTCATTGTTTTCAACCTTATAACGTGAAAAAGCCGCCTGACGCGGCAAACATTCGCTATGGTATCACGAATGGGCAACCCTCGCTGCGCCATCCCGCGACGGACGCTTTCCGTATCATTTCTACAACAGAATCACGCTTACAAGCGCCGCTTCAGCGCATTTTCCTTTGCATTTTTGCAACAAAACACTTATGATTGCGCGCGGATGGGTATCTCTTGCCTGTTCGTGGGCAAAGGAACCGTCAATCTTGGACGGACAACCGTCCACCAGTCTTAACAATAAACTTGCAAGTTTTGTTATTGGGAGAAGTATATGAAACTTAAAAACCTGATTGCACTTGCCGCTGTAGCTGCCGTGGCAGCGCCGGCATTTGCAGATCTTCCTGCAACAGAAGACCTGACCTCCCGTGGCGGAGATCTGGTCAAAAACAGTTGGGGCGAATGCGTTACCGTAAACACCAACAGAGGTTTGCAAGGTTGCGGCGAAAAAGCGCCTGAACCGGCACCTCCGGTCATGGAAATGCAACGCGAAGTCATCACTCTGGGTACTGATACCTACTTTGACTTCGACAAGTCCAACCTCAAACCGGCAGGCAAACAAGCCCTGCAAGATTTGGCAGGTCAGTTGAACCAACGCGGTGCCAACATCCAAAAAATCACCGTCGTCGGTCACACCGACTCCAAAGGTACGGATGCTTACAACCAGAAACTCTCTGAGCGTCGTGCTTCTACCGTTGCCAACTACCTGGCAGAAAACGGTGTACCGTCACAACTGATTGAAGCCTACGGTCAGGGCGAAAGCCACCCGGTCGCTACCAACAAGACTGCCGAAGGCCGCGC
>CAURAS010000219.1:0-3336 GCA_963522865.1 uncultured Cardiobacterium sp. | reverse complement strand
GCGCACTATGGCTTTGCGCGCGTCGTCCATGCGGCTGACGATGGCGTAGCCGTTCAGCATTCTCGCCGCGATTTGCGGGTTGCTGAGGAGGACGCGGCGGATTTGCCCGGCGGCGAAGCGGTAGCCGCTGCCGTCTTCGGCGTGGAAGATGGCGGGGTTTTGTTGCATCAGGGTGCTGACCAGCGCGCGGAAGCGGTTGGGGTTGTCCGGGTGGAATTCGGGGTGCTCGGCGAGTGCGGCGATGCGCGCCAGCGCGCCTTCGCTTTCGTCTTTTGCCTGCACCGCGAACCATTTGTCCACCACCAGCGGCAGGGCGCGGTAGCGCTCCAGGTAGTCGGCGAGTGCGGCTTCGCGGTGCGCATCGTGCTGGCTGTTGAGGGCGAGCAGGGCGTTCATGCGCGTGGTCATGTTGTCGGCGTTTTGGTATTCGGCCAGCAGTTGTTGGCGGAAGGGTTCGTCTTCAAAGAGCGCCAGGGTTTTTTCGGCCAAGCCGCGCAGTTTGCGGATGCCCGCGTCTTTGACGTTGTATTTGGGCGATGCCGCGACGGGCGCGGTTTCGAGCCAGTCCATCCAGTTGCGCCGCATTTTCAGCGCGAGGATGCGGACGATGCGGTCGTGCGCGGCAATGGCGGCGCTCATGTTCACCGGATCGGGCAGGGTGTTGAGCAGGGTGTTGAGCGCCGGAATTTCGAGCAGCAGTGCTTTTTCGGCTTCGCTGCGTTTGTCGTGCGCCAGCACCGCCTGCATGATGTCGTACAGGGCGGCGCTGTTTTCGCGCAGTTCGCGCGGTTTTTTCAGTGCCTGTTCGAAGAGGCGGCGGTAGAGGATTTGCATGGCTTCGAAGCGGGCGAAGCCGTCCGGCGCGTGCGCGACGATGGCGGCGAGTTCGTCGTTGTCGTAGCGGTGCTGGTAATAGACCGGCGCGGAGAAGTTTTGCATCAAGACCGGGATGAGGTCGGCATCTGCCCGCTCGAAGGTCCAGGTGGCGCTGTTTTTTTCGAGGAGCAGGGTTTGTTCGTAGTTGCCGTCGGCGAAGCGGTAGAGGCGGCCGCTGCGGTTGATGAGCGCGAGGCGGATGGGGATGACCAGCGGACGCGGCGGGGTGACGGCTTCGATGTCTTGCATGGCGGCGACGGTGAAGCTGCGTTCGTGCTGGTTCCAGGAGGAGGTGAAGGTGATTTTCGGCGTGCCGCGGGTGGTGTACCAGTGGAAGAATTGGCCGGTGAAGTCGTATTCGCCGCCGTCGCTCATGGCTTGCGCGAAGTCTTCGATGCGCACCGCCTGGCCGTCGTGGCGCTCGATGTAGCGTTTCATGCCTTGTTGGAAGGCGGCTTCGCCCAGTACGGTGTGGTACATGCGGATGATTTCCGCGCCTTTTTCGTACACGGTGGCGGTGTAGAAGTTGTCGATGGCCGCGTATTCTTGCGGCTGTACCGGGTGGCTCATGGGGCCGGCATCTTCGGGGAATTGCATGGCGCGCAGGCGGATGACGTCGCCGATGCGTTCCAGCGAGCGCTCGCCCATGTCGGCAGAAAACTCTTGGTCGCGGAAGACGGTCAGGCCTTCTTTGAGCGAGAGTTGGAACCAGTCGCGGCAGGTTACGCGGTTGCCCGTCCAGTTGTGGAAGTATTCGTGGCCGATGACGGCGCGGATGCCGTGGTAGTCTTCGTCGGTGGCGGTGTCGGTGTCGGCGAGGACGAAGCAGGTGTTGAAGATGTTGAGCGATTTGTTTTCCATCGCCCCCATGTTGAAGTCGCTGATGGCGACGATGTTGAATTGGTTGAGGTCGTAGCAGAGGCCGAAGCGTTCTTCGTCCCAATGGATGGCGTCTATCAGCGACTGCATGGCGAAGTCGGTCTGGTTGATGAAGGCCGGCTCGGTGTAGATGTTGAGGCTGATTTTTTTGCCTTTGGGCGTGGTGATGCGGCGGCTGACTTGCGCGAGGTTGCCCGCGACCAGCGCGAAGAGGTAGCTCGGTTTGGGATGCGGGTCGTACCACTGCGCGTAGTGGCGGCCGCCCGGCAGTTCGCCCTGGCCTTCCGGGTTGCCGTTGGAGAGTAGTACCGGGCAGGTTTTTTGGTCGGCTTCGATGCGCACGCGGTAGGTGGCGAGCACATCCGGGCGATCCAGCGTCGGCGTGATGCGGCGGAAGCCTTCGGCTTCGCACTGGGTACAGTAGATGCCGTTGGAGCGGTAGAGGCCGGAGAGTTCTTTGTTGTCGTCCGGTTTCAGGCGCACGACGGTGTGCAGGTTGAAGCTGTCGGCGACGTTTTTCAGCAGGAGGCGCGCACCGTCGTAGTCGTAGTCTTCGGCGGTGAGCGCTTTGCCGTCAATTTCGATGAGGTCGAAGGCGAGATGTTCGGCATGCAGCGCCACGTGTTTGTCCTGCGGCAGTTCCCAGCCGCTTTCGTCGTGGCTTGGCTGGCTGCGCACGATTTTCTGCACATGGCTGACCACGACTTCGCCATGATTTTGCAGGTCAAATTTGAGTTCGTGGTGTTTGACTGTGAAGGCTGGCGGCTGGTAGTCCGCGAGCCGGATGGTGTTCAGTGCCGTCATCTCGCTCCGTCCGTGATGGGTTGAGGGTTAGTGGGTGTGGTTTTTTGCCATTTGCGCTTCAACGACGGCAACGGCCGCCATGTTGATGATGCGGCGGGTGGTCGCGTTGTTGGTCAGCACGTGTACCGGCGCGTCCACGCCGAGCAGCATCGGCCCGACCATGGTGGCGTCGGTGGCGGCTTTCAGCAGGTTGAGACTGATGTTGCCCGCGTCTAAGTTCGGCATGATGAGCAGGTTCGCCATGCCTTGCAGGCGGTTGCCGGGGAAGACTTCCTGGCGCAGCTGCTCAATCAGCGCATAGTCCGCTTTCATCTCGCCTTCGATTTCCAGATCGGGGCGACGCGCGCGGATTTTCGCGAGCGCATCGTGCATATGGCGCGCGCTTGGCAGGTCGGCGCGGGTGCCGAAGTTGGAAGCGGAGAGCAGCGCGACTTTCGGCGTGATGCCGAACATTTCTACCGCTTTCGCCGCGTGCAGGGTGATGGCAGTCAGTTCGTCGGCGTTCGGGTTTTCATGTACCTGGGTGTCGGTGATGAAAATCGCGCCTTTCGGCGTCAGCATCAGGCTGAGGGCGGCCGGTTGCGTCATGTCGTCATGCAGGCCGAAGACGCCGCGCACGCGACGCAGGTGGCGGTCGTAACGGCCAATCACGCCGCAAAGCATGGTGTCGGCATAGCCGAGTTTGACCAGCATCGCCGCGAGCGTGGTCGGGCGGGTGTTCATCTGTACCCGCGCTTCCGCCGGGTCAATACCCTCGCGCGCGCGCAGCTCGTGGTA
>CAURAS010000218.1:0-3340 GCA_963522865.1 uncultured Cardiobacterium sp. | reverse complement strand
CCTCCGACCGCTCCATTGAGGACTACGCCAAAGACATCTGGTACATCAAGCCGCTGCCGGAAACCCCGATTGAAGCGGGTGGCGGACTGACTGAAGTCCCCGAACCGCCGCCCGCTACAAACGCGGCTTCGACAGCGAAGAAAAAAGGCAAATAACCGCAGAAAAAACCGTCCTCCGGGGCGGTTTTCCTTTGCACGATATCCCCATTTACATACACTTCGAGCGCTCAGGTGTATGTAAATAAAAACGCCGCATCCAGCGGCGTTTTTTACGGTCGTTGTTCAGATGGCGCGCTCATCAAAGAGCGGGACGCGGCTCTTCTCGCTCATCATTTCCACGTAGCGGCGCACTGCGGGCGGATAGTCCACGCCTTTGACCATGGTGAGGTTGCGCAGTACGGGGAAGGTGATGATGTCTTCATAACCGAGGCGCGCGCCGAGGTGGTCGGGGGCGCTGATGAGCGGTAGCAGCGCGGGCAGGTCTTCGTGCAGGCGGGCGAGCAATTCGTCGGTGCGCGCGAGGTTTTCCGCGAAGTCGCCGTATTGCGCGCTTTTTTTCGCGGTGTAGTAGGCGCGCGCGGACTCTGTCGCAAATTCCGGCAGGCCGATGCGGGTGCTGCGCGGCGAGAGCAGCTGGCCGCTGTATTCGTTCACCTGGTTCAGCCAGGCTTGCACTTCGGGGCGGATGGTCTCGTCCAAGCGTTCTTTGCCTGCGTATTCATCGAGGTAGCGGACGATGTCGAGGCTTTCGCCCATCGCCGTGCCGTCTGCCTTGATGAGGATTGGCACCATTTTTTTGCCAACAAGGCCGATCGGGGTCGCTTCGTCGTCGTTCGCCAGCGGGATTTGTTCGACGTTGAGCCCGCGCAGGCCGATGATCATGCGCGCGCGGACGCAGAAGGGGCAGTGGTCGTAGTGGTAGAGTCTCATCATTCAAGTGTCTCCGGCTAGGGGTTGGATTTATACATACAGCTGAGCGCTCAATGTGTATGTAAGCGGGTTATGAGGAATGGCTCTTGCGGTCGCGGTGTTCGACGTGCAGCCCGGGGAAATCCGGTTTGAGCAGGGCGGCGATTTGTTCGGTAACGTACACGCTGCGGTGCTGCCCGCCGGTGCAGCCGATGCCAACGGTGAGGTAAGCGCGGTTGCTGCCCTGGACGAAGGCGGGCAACCAGTTTTTCAGGTAGGCGGCGGTGTCGGCAACGAAGCGGCGCGGTTCTTCGTATTGTTCGAGGAAGGCGATGACCGGCGCGTCGCTGCCGCTGTAGGCGCGGATGGCCGGGTCCCAGTAGGGGTTGGGCAGGAAGCGCACGTCAAAGAGGAAGTCGGCATTGACCGGCGTACCGTGTTTGAAGCCAAAGGATTGCAGGGTGATGATCAGCGCCGGGGCGGCGTCGCCGAGGACGGTGCGCAGGCGGTCTTTGAGCTGGTAAACGCTGTAGCCGCTGGTATCGAGGATGATGTCGGCGAGGTTCATCAGCGGGTTCAGCAGGTGGCGTTCGTATTCGATGGCTTCCGGCAGGGCGCGCGCGCTTTCGGCGCGGATGTGCAGCGGGTGCGGGCGGCGCGTTTCGCTGTAGCGGCGCACGAGGACGTCGGTGTCGGCGGTCAAAAAGAGAATCTGGATGTCGGCGTACTGGCGCAGCGCGCGGATTTTCTCCGGCAGGGCGGCGAGGTCGGCGGCGTTGCGCGAGTCCATCGCCACCGCCACCGGTTGCGCCTGTTCGCTGGCGAAATCGCGCACGAGGCTGGCAAGCAGGGCGCTCGGCAGGTTGTCGATGCAGTAATAGCCGAGATCTTCGAGGGTGTCCAGCGCGATGGTTTTGCCTGCGCCAGCAAGGCCGGTGATGATGAGCATGGTGGTTTCCTTTCCTGGGGTTGGAGCGCCATTTTAGGCGCATCCGGCGGGGTTTGCACGGGCGGCGGTGCTATAATTGCCACACTTTTCAACACGAGGTAAACATCATGACAACACGTACCGAACACGACACCATGGGCGAAGTGCAAGTCCCATCCGAAGCCTACTGGGGCGCGCAAACCCAGCGCAGCTACCAGAACTTCAAAATCGGTGGCGAAACCCTGCCGCAACCGCTCATCTACGCGATGGCGCTGGTGAAAAAAGCCGCCGCACTGACCAACGCCGGGCTTGGCCGCATCCAGCAAGAGCAGGCCGACCTCATCGTCCGCGCCGCTGACGACGTGCTGGGCGGCAAACTGGACGGACAGTTCCCGCTCGTCGTCTGGCAGACCGGCTCCGGCACGCAGTCCAACATGAACATGAACGAAGTGCTCGCCAACCGCGCCAACGAACTCGCCGGCACTGGCCTTGCCGCCTACAAACCCGTGCACCCGAACGACCACGTCAACCACGCCCAATCCACCAACGACAGCTTCCCGACTGCCATCCACGTCGCCGCCGCGCAACAAATCAACCACCTGCTGATTCCAGCGGTACAAAAACTGCGCGACACCCTCGCCGCCAAAGCCAAGGCGTTTGCACCCATCGTCAAAATCGGCCGCACCCACCTGCAAGACGCGACCCCGCTCACCCTCGGCCAAGAATTCTCCGGCTACGTCGCCCAGCTGGACCACGGCCTCGCCCGCCTGCAAGACGCGCTCAAATACCTCTACGAACTGCCGCTCGGCGGCACCGCCGTCGGCACCGGCCTGAACAGCCACCCCGACTTCGCCGTCAAAGCCGCCGCACAACTGGCAACCCTTTCCGGCCTGCCGTTTATCACCGCACCGAACAAATTTGAAGCGCTCGGCGGACGCGATGCCGCCGTCTTCGCCTCCGGTGCGCTGAAAACGCTTGCCGCCAGCCTCAACAAAATCGCCAACGACGTGCGCTGGCTCGCCTCCGGCCCGCGTTGCGGTCTGGGCGAAATCAAAATCCCGGAAAACGAGCCCGGCTCCTCCATCATGCCCGGCAAAGTGAACCCGACCCAATGCGAAGCGCTCTCCATGGTCTGCTGCCAGGTTTTCGGCAACGACGTCACCATCAACATGGCAGGCGCCTCCGGCAACTTCGAGCTGAACGTTTACATGCCGGTGATTGCCTACAACCTGCTGCAATCCATCCGCCTCTTGGGCGACGCCTGCAACAGCTTCAACGACCACTGCGCCGTCGGCATTGAGCCCGTGCCGGAAAAAATTGACTACTTCCTCCATCACTCGCTGATGCTGGTAACGGCGCTCAACCGCAAAATTGGCTACGAAAACGCGGCGAAAGTCGCCAAAACCGCCTACAAAAACGACAAATCGCTGCGCGAAACCGCGATCGAACTCGGCCTGCTTTCCGGCGAAGAATTTGACGCGCTGGTGGTGCCTGCCGACATGGT
>CAURAS010000217.1:0-3370 GCA_963522865.1 uncultured Cardiobacterium sp. | reverse complement strand
TTCCATTCGCTTTGGCCGTGGCGGGATAGGACGAGTTTCATGGTGTGCTCCTTTGGAGGTGGATGGAAGGTAACGATTCGTTAGTATTGTAGCCTTAAAGCGAGGGGTACCGCTATCCCGTTTCTTTATTTATGCATATGTATCGCGTATACATACACCATGAGCGCTCAGGTGTATGTAAATGACCTTTTGCCGCGTCTGGCATACCGCCATCGTTGTCGGTATGATGCGCGCCTTCTTTTTGACCGTCTTTTTGCATGAATTATTGGTTGTTAAAGTCCGAGCCGGGCAATTTTTCCCTTGATGATTTGCGCGCGCGTCCCGAGCAGCGTGAGCCGTGGGACGGCGTGCGCAATTTTCAGGCGCGCAATTTTATGCGGCAGATGTGCGCGGGCGATCAGGCGTTTTTTTATCATTCCAACGCCAAGCCGTCCGGGATTGTTGGCGTGGTGGAGATTGTCGGCGAGGCGCGACCGGACCCGACGCAGTTTGACCCGGAAAGCCGTTATTTTGACGCGAAGGCGTCGGTCGCGGCGCCGCGCTGGGATTTGGTTATCGTGCAGTTTGTCCGCGCTTTTGCGAGTGTGTTGCCGCTGGCGCTGTTGAAGGATGTGCCCGCGCTTGCCGGGATGGAGGTGGTGCGCAAGGGCAGCCGTTTGTCGATTTCGCCGGTCTCGCCCGCCGAGTGGCAGGCAGTGCTGGCGCTGGCCGGGGAGGCTTTGGATGGCAACTGATTATGTGGTGCGGGTCGCGCATTTGTCGTTTGCGCGCGGCAGTCGCAAGATTTTTGATGATGTGAGTTTTGAGGTTGCACGCGGCGAGGTGGTCGCGGTCATGGGGCCGTCCGGCACGGGCAAGACGACGTTGATGCGTCTTTTGTCCGGGCAGTTGCGCCCGGATGCGGGGACGGTCGAGGTGCTGGGCGAGTCGGTGCCGGATTTGTCGCGTAGCGCGCTGATGCGGCTGCGGCGGCGGATGAGCATGTTGTTCCAGTCTGGCGCACTGTTTTCGGATATGTCGGTGGCGGAGAATGTCGCTTTTCCGCTGCGCGAGAAGACGCGGCTGGATCGCCGCCTGATTGAGGTGGTGACGCTGATGAAGTTGCAGCGTGTCGGCCTGCGCGGCGCGGCGGCGCTGATGCCGGCGGAGCTGTCCGGCGGCATGGCGCGGCGGGTGGCGCTGGCGCGGGCGATTGCTTTTGATCCGGAGTTGATGATTTATGACGAGCCGTTTACCGGGCAGGACCCGATTTCGCTCGGCGTGCTGACCCGCCTGGTGCGCGATTTGAATGACGGCCTGCGCATGACGAGTTTTGTGGTGTCGCATGATGTCGCCGAGGTGAGCAAGATTGCCGACCGCATCTTGCTGTTTTCCGGTGGCAAGTTGCTTGCCAACGGCACGCCCGCCGAGCTGTATGCAAGCACAGATCCGCTGGTGCATCAGTTTATGCACGCCGAGGCGGATGGCCCGGTGGCGTTTCATTTTCCGGCCGCCGATTATGCGCAGGGTTTGCTGGAGCGGGTGCGATGAAGGCTTTGTTGAATGTTCTCGCGGCGGTCGGGGCGACGTCGATCGCCTGCCTTGCCGCCTTGGGCGATTTTTGTCTGTTCGCGTTGGCGCTCTTGCGCCATGTGGCGGTGCTGCTACGTAAGCCGCTCTTGACGCTGCGCGCGACGTATGCGGCGGGTGTGCTCTCGCTGCCGATTATTTTGGTCGCCGGGCTGTTCGTCGGCATGGTGCTGGCGTTTCAGGCATATACGACGATGGTGCGTTTCGGCGCGGAGCAGGCGCTCGGCACGATGGTGGCGCTGTCGCTGCTGCGTGAACTGGGGCCGGTGGTGAGCGCGCTGCTTTTTGCTGGGCGCGCCGGTTCGGCGATTACCGCTGAGATTGGTCTGATGAAGACGACCGAGCAGTTGGCCGCGATGGAGATGATGGCGATTGAGCCGGTGGCGCAGGTGGGCGTGCCGCGTTTTTTGGGCGCCTGGTTTGCCCTGCCGCTTTTGACGATTTTGTTCGTCGCCATCGCCATCATCGGCGCGCATCTGGTCGGGGTCGTTTATCTCGGCCTGGATAACGGGATTTTTTGGTCGGGGATGCAGAACAGTGTGGATTTCGACAGCGATGTCGTGCGCGGCATGCTGTTGAAAAGTCTGGTCTTCGGCTGGGTATGTGCGGCGATTGCCGTGTTTCAGGGTTTCAGCAGTCTGCCGACCGCGCGCGGGATGTCGCGGGCGACCACGACAACGGTAGTGATGTCTTCACTCGCCGTGCTGGGGCTGAATTTTGTCTTGACCGCGATGTTGTTTGGAGGTTGATGTGCAATCCAATCGCAGTGTTTCCATCGCCGTGGGGCTGTTTGTCCTGCTGGCGCTTGCCGCTATCGTCTTCCTTGCCTTGCAGGCGAGTAACGCGCGCGGCTTCCGCATGAGTCATCCGTATGAAGTGAATGCGGATTTCGCCGATATCAGCGGCCTTTCCAAAAACGCCAAGGTAACAATGTCCGGCGTGCAAATCGGCAAGGTGAAAAGCATCGGCTACGACCAGGACGCCTACAAGGCGAAAGTCGTGCTGGAAATCTCCGGCGAGTTTGACCGCTTGCCGCTCGACAGCAGCGCCGACATCCTGACCGCAGGCCTGCTCGGCGAAAAATACATCGGCGTCGTCCCCGGCGGCGATCCGGCGATGTTACAAAATGGCGATACCATTCAGTACACCGGTTCGTCTATGGTATTGGAAAAGCTGATTCAGCAATTCGTAACGCAGATGTCCGCCAAGGACGATGCGCCCAAATCCACAACCCAGGAGTCATCCCCATGAAAAAAATCCTCATGAGCCTCGCCCTCGCGGCCGTATCCGCCGTGACCTTTGCCGCCCAGCCGACCGCCGACGACGCCAAGGCGCTGGTCGAACAACAGGCGAAAACCGTCTTCACCCAGCTGAACGCCAACCAGAGCCGCTACCGCAGCAACCCCGGCGCCTTCAGCGACCTCATCAAAAGCGAAGTGCTGCCGTACATGGACTTCGAGCTGATGTCGCAAATCGTCCTTGGCCGCCACTGGCGCGACGCCAGCGCGCAACAAAAAGCCGACTTTACCGCCGCCTTCCGCGACCTGCTGGTGCGCGTTTACTCGCGCGGCTGGACGAACTACGCCGGAACCCCGGTCGATGAAGCGGTGAAAATCCTGAGCGCCTCGCCGGTGGACAAATACCAGCGCAGCGACATCCGCATCCAGGTACGCGACAAAAACGGCAAACAGGCCATCGTCGTCTTCAGCCTGCGCTACAAGGCGGGACAATGGAAAATGTACGACGTCTCCTTTGAAAACGTCTCCATCCTCTCCAGCTACCGCAACAGCTTCGACACCGA
>CAURAS010000216.1:0-3384 GCA_963522865.1 uncultured Cardiobacterium sp. | reverse complement strand
GGCGTTATGCGCGCCGTCCGCTTTGCATCAGCAGCATGCCGCAGACGGTGAGTGTGCCTCCGGCGACCAGCGACAGGGTGAGCGGTTCATGCAGCCACAGCGCGGCGATGAGTACGGCAAAGACCGGGATGAGCGTCATGTATGCGGCGGTGCTGCCCGCGCCGAGGGCGGCGATGCCTTCGAAATACCAGAGGTAGGCGAGCAGGGTCGCGCCGAAGGACAGCGCCAGCAGGATGAGCCAGATGGATGGCGCAGTGTGTGCGAGGCCCGCCCAGGCGACCGCGCCTTCTGCGGCAAGGCTGACCGCAAGCAGCATCACGCCGCCGATGAGGGCGGTGGCGGTGGTTGCGGTGAGCGCGTCTATGCCGGTCAGCACGCGCCGCCCGATGAGGGAGTAGCTGACCCAGCAGAAGACGCAGCCGAAAATCAGGTATTCGCCCGTGCCAAGCGCGCCGAGGAGCAGCAAGGGGTTGCCGCGCGCGGCGACGATGAGCGAGCCGCCCACCGCCAGTATCATGCCGCCGAGGATGCGGCGGTTGAGCCGTTCGCCAAACAGCCACGCCGCACCGAGCATGGTCAGCGCCGGGTTGATGGAGAAGATGACGGCGGCGCGTCCGGCGCCGATATGGCGCAGGCCGAGCATGAAGAAGATGGCGTAACCGCTGACGCCGCAGGCGGCGGCGAGCGCAAGTCCCGCCCATTGGCGGCGGTTGAGGGCGGTGAGCGCGCGCAGCCGGTCGCGATGGTACAGCCACAGCAGCAGGAAAACGGTGGATATCAGGAAGCGCAGGCTGGCGGCGGTGAGCGGCGGCATCGCCTGGGCGACGATGCGTCCCCACGTCCATGCCGCGCCCCAGATAAGCGCCATGCCGAGCAGTTGTGCGTGGATGCGCCAGTGTGGTGCGTGGTTCATCAGTAATGTCTCCGTACTTGCGGCTCTGCCAGGAGGTGTTCGAGGCGTCGCAGGTTGTCGTGGTCGATGCGGTAGGTGGCGGGCAGGTGCAGGCGGCCTTGCGCGTTTATCCCTGCGTTTTGCAGGG
This sequence comes from uncultured Cardiobacterium sp., assembly GCA_963522865.1. Taxonomy (GTDB): domain Bacteria; phylum Pseudomonadota; class Gammaproteobacteria; order Cardiobacteriales; family Cardiobacteriaceae; genus Cardiobacterium. The sequence goes on along the minus strand of CAURAS010000216.1, from coordinate 2,344 downwards.
TGATGCTGATGCGTGCGCCGTGTGTGTCTTCGAGCGGCGCGAGGGTGTCGCGCAGTTGCGGCCAGATGTCGGCGGGGAGTGCTTCGGCGTTTACGGTGAAGTCCAGTTTTTGTAGGAGGCTGTAGCGCGCGTCGTAGTAGTCGTGGATGGTTTCGGCGTTGATGCGCCATTCTTCTTTGTAGTAGTTGTAGTCGGCTTTGCCGTGAATGATGAGGATGTTGTCCGCTTTGCAGAGGTCTTTGTATTCTTCCGCCGCTTTGCCGAAGACGCCGATTTCCTGCCGTCCGCTGCGGTCGTCGATAGTGAGGAATATCATCGGGTTGCCGTTTTTTTTGCTGACCATGCTGCGCGCTTCTATCACCACGCCGGCGAGGATGACTTCGATGCTGTCGCCGCGCCGCGTCGGCCGCTGCCAGTTTTCCATGTTTTCTTGTAGTTGCGCGAGGTTGCGGCCGCGGCTGATTTGCAGCAGGGTGTCGCGCGCCTCGTCTATCGGGTGGGCGCTGAGGAAGAGGCCCAGCGTTTGTTTTTCTTCGGCCAGCGTTTGCCGCAAATCCCAGGCCTCTTCGGGGTTCATGATGAGGCTCGGCGGCTGGTCGCGGCTGCTGTCGCCAAAGAGGCCGAACATGTCGCCCTGTCCCTGGTGGCGGTTGCGGTGGTGCTGTTCGGCGAGTTTGATGGCTTGTTCGACGGCGGCGAAGAGTGCGCCACGGTTCGGCTCGATGTTGTCAAAGGAGCCGGCGCGGATGAGGGTTTCCAGCGTTTTGCGGTTGAGTTTTTTGAGATCCAGCCGGCGGCAGAGGTCTTCGAGCGAGGTGTAGTCGCCGTTTTTTGCACGTTCTTCGAGGAGGATGTTGATGGCCGCTTCGCCCACGCCTTTGACCGCGCCCAAGCCGTAGATGATTTCGCCGCGCTCGCTGACGGTGAAGGTGTATTGCGAGCGGTTGATGCAGGGCGGGATGACGGTCAGCCCCATGTCGCGCGCTTCGTTGATGAAGCGGACGATTTTGTCGATTTTTTCGATTTCCGAGGTGAGTACTGCCGCCATGAGTTCCGCCGGGTAGTGCGCTTTGAGCCAGGCGGTTTGGTAGGAGAGGAGCGCGTAGGCGGCGGAGTGCGATTTGTTGAAGCCGTATTCGGCGAATTTCGCCATGAGGTCGAAGATGTCGGTCGCCTGTTTTTCCGGCACGCCACGCGCAACGGCGCGGCTGACGAAGATGTCTTTGTTGCGCGCCATTTCTTCGGCTTTCTTTTTGCCCATCGCGCGGCGCAGGTTGTCCGCTTCGCCGAGGCTGTAGTTGGCGAGTTTTTGCGCGACTTGCATGACTTGTTCTTGGTAAACCATGACGCCGTAGGTGGTTTGCAGGATGCCTTCGAGGTCGGGGTGCGGGTACTCGACTTCGGCGAGGCCGTGTTTGCGGTTGATGAAGTCATCCACCATGCCGGAGCCGAGCGGGCCGGGGCGGAAGAGGGCGACGAGCGCGATGATGTCTTCAAAGGTGTCCGGGCGCAGTTTGCGGATGAGTTCTTTCATGCCGCTGGATTCGAGCTGGAAGACGGCGGTGGTGCGCGTGGATTGCAGCAGGGCGTAGGTTTGCGGGTCATCGAGCGGCAGGGTGGCGATGTCCAGCGGTGGCTCGCCTTCGCGCGCGCGGCGGGCGTTGATGTGGCCGAGCGCCCAGTCGATGACGGTCAGGGTACGCAGGCCGAGGAAGTCGAATTTAACGAGGCCCATCGCTTCGATGTCGTCTTTGTCGAACTGGGTGGCGATGCCCGCGCCCGCGCTTTCGCTGTAGAGCGCGGAGAAGTCGGTGAGTTTGGTCGGCGCGATGACCACGCCGCCCGCGTGTTTGCCGACGTTGCGCGCAAGTCCTTCCAGTTGCAGCGCGGTGTCGATGATTTCGCGCATTTCTTCGTCTTTTTCGTAGAGCTCTTGCATCGCTTCCGAGCGCAGTTCGGCTTTTTCCTGACTTTTCGCGCTGCGACCGAGCGCGTCCGGCAGGGTTACACCGAGGACGGGCGGCACGGTGGCAACCAGTTTATCGACCACCGGATAGGGCACGCCGAGGACGCGGCCGACGTCACGCAATACCGCCTTTGCCGCCATCGTGCCGTGCGTGGCGATTTGCGAGACGCGCTGCGCGCCGTATTTGTGCGAGACGTATTCGATGACTTCGTCGCGCCGCTCCATGCAGAAATCGACGTCGAAGTCGGGCATGGAAACGCGCTCCGGATTCAGGAAGCGTTCGAAGAAGAGGTCGTAGGCGAGCGGGTCAAGGTCGGTGATTTTCAGCGCGTAGGCGACGAGCGAGCCCGCGCCGGAACCGCGTCCGGGGCCGACCGG
>CAURAS010000215.1:0-3387 GCA_963522865.1 uncultured Cardiobacterium sp. | reverse complement strand
TTTCCACGTCGTGCAGCAGTTTTTTGAAGGAGTTGGTGAAGTGGTTGTTGTCGGTATCGACGCGAATATCCGCCAGGCCTTCATACAGGCCGAGGCGTTCGTCGCGCAGTTGTTCGAGTTTGGCTTGCAGGTTGTCGGCTTCTTGGACGAGCGGGCGGTTGCGGTCGCGGCCGATGCGCAGGATTTGGCGGCGCACGGAGACGTCAAGGAAGACAACGAGGAATTGTCCGGCGATGAGGCGACGGTTTTCGGCTTTCAGCACGATGCCGCCACCGCTGGCGACGACCATGTCGCGCGGTTCGGCGAGGATGTCCGCCAGCATCTCGTGTTCGCGTTTGCGAAATCCTGCTTCGCCTTCGGCGGCGAAGATGGTCGGGATGTCCACCCCGGTGCGCGCGCACAGGGCGTGGTCGGTGTCGATGAATTCCCAGCGCAGGCGGGTGGCGAGGCGGCGACCGAGCGAGGTTTTGCCCGCGCCCATCGGCCCGATCAGGATGATTTTGCGTCCGGCGGTCATGCGCGCTCCTTTATTTGCCGAGCAGCATGTGCTGCGGCAGGTGTTCTTCAAAGTAGCGGGCGATGCCGTTGGCGATGCCGCGTGCCAGTTGTTCTTGGTAGTCGGGCGAGGCGAGTTTGCGCGCTTCGTTCGGGTTGGAGATGAAGGCGGTTTCGACCAGCATGGATGGTACGGCGAGCGAGCGCAGGACGACGAAGTTGGCGCTGTTGACGCGCTTGCCGTGGATGTTGCCAAGGCGGGCGAGTTCGTTCAGGGTGCGGCTGGCGAGCGCGTGGCTGGCTTCGATGGTCGCTTCTTGCTGGATGCTGAGTAGTGCCTGCTGCACGTCGTTGTCGTATTTGCGCACGTCCACGCCCCAGCGCTGGTCCACGGTGTTTTCGGTGCGTTCGAGGTATTTGCCGATTTGTGAGGTCGCGCCTTTGGTGGAGAGGATGAAGACGGAGGCGCCGCTGGGTTGTTCGCTTTCGGCGGCGTCGGCGTGGATGGAGACGAAGATGTCTGCCCCGCGTCGCCGCGCGCTCGCCGGGCGTTCTTGTAGCGGGATGTAGGTGTCGCCGTCGCGGGTGAGGAAGGCGCTGAAGCCTTTTCTGCTGTTGAGCTGTTTTTTCAGGCGGTGCGCGATTTGCAGGACGATGTCTTTTTCGCGCAGGCCGCTGTTCGGGTTGACCGCGCCGGTGTCTTTGCCGCCGTGACCGGGGTCAATGGCGACGACGATGGTGCGTTTGGAGATGGCGGTCGGCGTGAGGACTTTGTTCTGTTTTTCGATTTTGCCGGTGGTTGAGATGTCGCGCTCAACGGTGACGGTCGTCGGTGCCGGGATGGGTCTGACGTTCGGCAGCGGTCGCGGCGGCGGGGTGACGGCGACGATGTTCGACTGCGGTGCCGTTTGCGGCAAGGGTGTGGTCTGTATGAAGGACGGCGGCGGCGCGGTACTGGTGCTGGGGCGCGGCAGGTTGCCGTTGGGATAGCCTGTGCTGGCGACGGGTGGCGGGTTTTGCGGTAGCGGCATCGGGTTGGGCGGGCTGGCGATGCTGATGCCGCCGTTGTCGCGCCCGTTTTCCAGCGCTTCGCCCGCGAAGACGACGTAGGGCGGCTGCGCTTCTTCCAGCGATTCGAGGGTCAGCGCCTGTTCGGCGAGGTTGTCGTAGATGTCGATGACGATACGGTTGCCGCGCCCATTTTCCGGCGGCATGGTGTAGATGTTCGCCTTGGCGGGATAGCGCAGGTCGATGACGACCCGCAACGTGGTTTCGTTGCTAAAGCCGGTGCGGATGCTGGCAACCGCGCCGGTGTTGAGCGTTAGGCCGGCGCGACCGCTGCGCGCAGCGTCGGGCAGGTCGAGAACGATGCGTGGCGGCCCGGCGAGGCTGAATTGGCGGAAGACGGTGGGGCGGTCAAGGTCGAGAACGAGCTGGGTTTTATCCGGCAGACGGTTGTAGCGCACGTCCTGCAAGGTTACCGCCAGCGCCTGCGTACCAAAGCCCAGACAGAGGAGGAGCATCAGCAGCAGTTTGCGCCAGCCGTAAAGCATCTTTATCGCGGTTCGCAGCACGGGGTTTCCCTTTGAATTTGTAGAAAGATTGCATTATGCCTGCCTTGCCGGTGGCAGCGCAATTTACACGCTGGCAACCGACAAATAGCGTCTGCCATCGCGCAGGGTAAACTGACAGAAAACGTCAGCGGCAGGCAGATAATCGCCGCCGTTTTGCGCCCATTCGATGAAGATACGTGCCGCGCGATCACCCCAGTCGCGCACATCGAGATAAAGCAGCTCGTCCGGCGTCGCCAAACGGTATAAATCTGCATGGATAACAGTCTGTTGCCCGATATAATATTCGTTCATAAGGGCGTAGGTTGGGCTTTGCACCGCGCCGTTATAACCTGCCTGGCGCAACCAGTGCTGGACGAAGGTCGTCTTGCCCGCCCCCAATTCTCCTTCCAGATAATAGACTTTTTTATCAGTATGTTGCCGCAATTCCGCGATCGCCGCATCCAGCGCTTCCCGCGTGGTGATGTCAAAAATCTGCTCCATCCTGCGCTCCTGTGTCATAAAGAGAAAGCATCATTACAGCAGCAAATCGCATCACTGGCAAAATTGCGCACGACACGGGCGGAAATTTCGTGGTAATATTTTGTTGTTCATCGTATTTCAGCGATGGGTACGGGCGAGGCATAGTGCCTCGTGCCTTGGGCGTTATGCAAAATAGTTATATCACTTGGAGTAAATTTACATGGCTAAAATTGATCTTAGCAGTCTGCAAGACATTGATGGTTTCAAAGCTGCCGCACTGGTGGATGCCGATAGCGGTTTGGCGCTGGCTACCGAAGGTTCGGGTCTTGACCTCGAACTGGCTTCCGCCGGCAATACCGAAGTGCTCAATGCCAAGCGTCGCGTCTGCAAATCTCTGTCACTGAATGACGATATTGAAGATATTCTTATCACCCTCGGCAAAGGCTATCACCTTATTCGCCCGCTGGAGCGCAACGAAAAACTCTTCCTCTACCTCGTTCTGGATCGTTCACGTTCTAACCTCGCAATGGCTCGCCACGAATTGCGCGCTTTCGAGAAAGAACTTGATTTCTCCTGATCCAAGGGCTGATCTCGTGCGCTCCCTATCCCCAAATAGGGGGCGCAATTTTTATTTATCGTAAACGGAAACCCTCGTTATGCCGGATAATCACAGTATCTGTCTGCTCGGATTCTCTCCGGAATCAGAAAACCGCATCAAGAAAATCATCAACAGTACCCCCGACCATCCGGATATTACGTGGGTTGCTGCCAATCATAAAGGCTTGAATGGCGTTGTCATCAATGCCAGTTTTTTATCCACGCCGCAAATCCAGAAATATATCTCGCTGGTTAATTGCCC
>CAURAS010000214.1:0-3398 GCA_963522865.1 uncultured Cardiobacterium sp. | reverse complement strand
GCAGGGCATTGGCGCTGTCGAGGTTTTGCAGGCAGGACAGTGCGGTGAGGTAGGTGGAATGGAGATGGACAATGGCGCGGCAGGCGGGATTTTTGCGGTACAGCGCGAGGTGAAAAACCGATTCCTTGCTCGGTTTATCGCCGGTAAGCAGGTTGCCGTCCGCATCAAGTACCGACAATCGCTCCGCCACGAGCCGTCCTAAAGACGACCCGGTCGGGGTGACGAGGAAACGCCCGTCATCCAGGCGGCAGGAGAGATTGCCCGCGCCGCCGACGCTGTAACCACGGTCAAACAGCGACTTTGCCAGCGCGACCATTTGCGCTTTTTGCTCAAGCTCGGTCATGCGAACATCCCCTGCGCGTGCGCGAAAAAGTCCTCGCTGCCGAAATTGCCGGATTTCAGCGCCAGATAAATGTCGCCGTCCAGCACCCGCAGCCACGGCACGCCGGGGGCGATTTGCCGCCCGATGTGGAAGCCGTCAATGCCGAGCTGCTGCACGACAATGCTGGAAGTCTCGCCGCCCGCGTTGATGAAATTGCGCACGCCATGTGCCTTCAGCTTGACGGCGAGGGCGGCAAACGTCTGCTCAATCGCATGGCTGGCCTTTTCCACGCCAAAGCGTTGCTGAATGGCTTTGAGCGCATCCGGCGGCACGGTGGCATACAGGAGCGGCGCGTATTCGCCACCCAAATGTGCGACTGCCCACTGATAGAGTTCTTCTATGTAGGCCTCGCCTTCATAAATACAGCGTTCGGCCTCGACAAAATGGGTCGGGGCGATGGCCTGATACGCGGCAACCTGTTTATTGGTCATCACCGAACATGAGCCAGAAAGGGCGACAGTCAGCGCTTTGCGCGGCACGAAGGCATCGCTGCCCTTCTTGCCGCCAGACAGGCGCGCGGCGACATACGCGCCCAGGCCAGAACCGCCGGTGAGCAGTTTCAAATCGGCGCAGGCGTCAGCGAGAATGGCAAGCTGGCTGTTATCAACGCTATCGAGCACCGCATAGCGATAGCCATCGCGGCGCAATTCGGCGAAGCGTTCACGTACCCGTGCCGCTCCTTGAGCAACGTCGGGACAGGCCACCAAACCGGTCTTGCCGCGGCTTTGCGCGTCCATCAGACGGATGAGGCTCGCATCCGTCATCGGCGTAATCGGGTGGTTGCGCATGCCTGATTCATTCAACAGCACTTCACCAACGAACAAATAGCCGTTAAAAATGGTGCGACCATTGACTGGCAGCGCGGGGGAAATGACAGTGAAATCCTCGCCAAGCGCGTCCAGCAGCGCGTCCGTTACCGGGCCGATATTGCCCTGCGCGGTGCTGTCAAAAGTGGAGCAATACTTAAAATAAAACTGGCGGCAGTCCTGCGCGCGCAGCCAATCCAGCGCGGCAAGCGACTGCGCGACCGCCTCATCCACCGGATTGGAGCGCGACTTCAGACTAATCACCACCGCGTCCACACCATCCGGCAGCGGGCGCTGCGGAATACCGTTCATCTGCACCGTGCGCAGACCGTTCTCGACAAGAAAACTGGCGATGTCGCTCGCGCCGGTAAAATCATCCGCAATAATGCCAAGCTGAAGCATCTCAACCTCCCTTCTTCGGCAGGTCGATGCCGCTGAAAATCTTGATGACGGCGCTGTCGTCTTCCTTACCGTAACCGGCGTTGCTCGCCTCGGTGAACATATTAAAAGCAGTAGAAGCCAGCGGCAGCGGGAAATGCAGCGCTTTGCCGGTATCCGTCACCAGTCCCAAATCCTTGACGAAAATATCGACCATCGACAACGGCGCATAATCGCCATCCACCACATGCTTCATGCGGTTCTCAAACATCCACGAATTACCGGCGGCATGGGTGACCACGTCGTACATCAAATCGAGCGGAATACCCGCCTTCGCCGCCAGCGCCATCGCCTCTGCCCCGGCGGCAATATGCACCCCGGCGAGCAGCTGGTGGATAATTTTCACCGTCGCGCCCTGACCAATCTCCGTGCCACAGCGATAAACCTTGCCCGCGGCAGCATCCAGCACCGGTTGCAGGCGGGCAAACGCCTCATCACTGCCGGCGGCCATCACCGTCATCTCGCCTGCGGCCGCTTTCGCCGCCCCACCGGATACCGGCGCGTCCAGCATGATGAGACCACGCGCGGCAAGCGCTTCGCCAAAACGCTTGGCGTCCTGTGCTGCAATCGTCGAAGACACCATCACCGCCGTGCCGGGTTTCAACTGGTCGGCGAGCGGACTGTCGCCAAACAGCACCGCTTCCACCTGCTTCGCATTGACCACCAGCAACACCACCGCGTCCAGCTTGTCGGCAAACGCTTCGGCCGAAGCGGCAACCGCTTTCGCGCCCGCAGCCTGCAAAGTGGCAAGCGCCTGCGGATTCAAATCCACGCCATACGTCTCAAGCCCGGCGCGTACGCACGACTGCGCCACGCCCATCCCCATCGCACCGAGACCAATAACAGCCACTGCATACGTCATGATGAACCTCTCGTTGTGTGTGAAAAACGGGGGCGATATTAAAACTGCGGCTGAGGCAAATCAACCATTTCAACGTGAAATACTGTGGAGTTTTGTGGTCATATTGTTTTTTTTAGTTATTTTTATAAGATGCCCGCAGAACCCATTTACATACACATCGAGCGCTCAAGTGTATGTAAACGGATAAATGACAGACACGGCGCTCCCGCCGTACAGATAGTTTGCCGCCCCATCCCGCCTTACCTGCTGCCATCCTTACCCTGCGAGAGATAGCGGTTTACTGCCATTTACATACAGCTGAGCGCTCGATGTGTATGTATATGTATATTGCCTTGCCGGATAACCTGCCCGTCCCTGAAAATATGCCTATCCTGTCAGCCCAGCCATAGCACCATGCCCGAACTCCCTGAAGTCGAAACCACCCGCCGCGGCATCGCACCACATCTTGAAACCCACCGCATCCGTGCCATTACCGCCCGCGTCGCCAAATTGCGCCAGCCGCTCGATAGCGCCGAGTTGAACCGCATCAGCGGTCACGCCATCACCCGCGTCGAGCGCCGCGGCAAACACCTCATCCTGCACAGCGACCGCCTCGACCTCGCGCTGCACATCCATCTCGGCATGAGCGGCGCGCTGCGCATCGTCCCCGCCGTCAGCCCGGCGAAAAAACACGACCACGTCATCATTGCCCTCGACAACGGCGACGAACTGCGCCTGCACGACCCACGCCGCTTCGGTCACGTCGCCCTCATTGACCCGACCCGTCCGCCCGCAAGCCTCGCCAATCTCGGCGACGAACCGCTGGACGACACCTTCAACGGCGCGCGCCTCTACGCACAAACCCGCGGCAAAACCAGCGCCATCAAAACCCACATCATGAACCAGCGCTACCTCACCGGCGTCGGCAACA
>CAURAS010000213.1:0-3411 GCA_963522865.1 uncultured Cardiobacterium sp. | reverse complement strand
AAAACCACAGCGCGCATTTCGGTAAAATGGCGCGACCATCCTCATGGAGACCCAAATGCAACACCCTTTAGCCAAAATAACTGCCCTCGCCGCAGCGCTCGCCCTCGGCGGCTGCATGACGGCGCAACAATGGACGAAAAACCCGCCCCTGACCACAGTAAACGAAGACCAGCCGCTAGGCGGCGATAACCTGGTGGCCTTCGGCCAAGTCAGCGAAGACCATGCGCCCTTGCAGGCGGGACAACTCATCCTGGTCGGCGAAATCTATTGGTTTGCGATAGACAAAGCAGAATCGGCGGAATTGACGCGAGTATTTACCAGCGATCTGCCGCAGCAATTCCTGTTCACAGACAAAAGCGGGGCAAAAAATTATCAGGCATTGCCGGTCATCTTGGACGAAAAAGACCGGCAGCATTTCAGCAGCGAAGTGTGCCTGCGCTATGACACCACCGACCCGGCGGAAGTTGCGAAATTGCAGGCGCTGGATTTCAAATCCCAGAAAATCGGGCATTACCCCGCCTATGGCCGCTGTCTGGCGATGAACGGGACGATGTTCATCAAGCCGCCGAACCTGCCCTACGACCAGCGTTTCCAGAAATCGCTGCCGATAGAAATCAAGGTGCGCCACCAGAAACGCGAGACGGATATGGTCAATATCGTCAGCAATATTGCGCTGCTGCCCGCGACGCTTTCGGCAGATACGGTCGGCTCGGTAGTGATGACGCCCGCCTGGATCAAGGCGGGGATGGATTATTTTATGAAAGACGATCAGGAAAACCCAGCAACGAAGCCTTAAAACAGAAAACAGAAAAACCGCCCCAAGGGCGGTTTTTTAGGCGGCTTGGCGGCGAGCCGCTCAATACACGCTGCTATAGCAGAACCTGGGCGTGATCTTGCTGATGAGGTAGTGGCAGCAGGCAAGTGTCGGGTGATCTGTTCTTGTATCCGTGCAAAATTCCTGCCGTCATATAGCGCGCAAATCTTTGATGTAGTAGCATATCTACCTTTCATTACAGAGGCTTTAGCATGGATTTTCCGTTTCAACTCAAGGCGTGGCATGCGGTTGCGCCACGCTTGCACGTCCGCGAGGACTGGCAACGTTGGGCGGAACATCCTGAAATATTGACGACGTTACCAGAACGTGCGCCCGATTTGGCGCACGTTCCCGCTTTGCAGCGCCGCCGTCTGAGTCCGGCAGCGCGTTTGATGTTCGCCGCTGTTCATCCGCCACTGGCGGCACATGGTACGGCGCCGCTGGTTTTTGTTTCGCACGACGGCGAGATGCGGCGCAGTTTTGATTTGTGGCGCGATTTGTTGGTGGAAGGTGCGGTTTCGCCGATGTCATTCGGGTTGTCGGTACATAATGCGCTCGCCGGACAGTGGTCTCTGCATAGCGGCGATACCGCAGAGCACACGGCACTTTGCGCACGCGATGCAGGGCTGGAAACGGCGATTGTCGAGGCTTGCGCGCTGCTCGCTGAAGGTACGCCCCAGGTGCTGGTGGTGACTACGGAAGATCCGCCACAGGGGCAATACGCGCTGCCGGGGCAAGCACCATTCCCCTTTGCGCTCGCTTTACTCGTTACGGCGGGTGATTCGCACCGCCTGGTGCGAGAAGCGGCCAGTGGATCGCCTGCACCGTACTGGAGTGCGTTGGACTGGATTCGTGGCGAATGTTTGCAACTGCCGTCACAGACGTTGGATGCTCGTGATGCACGCTGGCATTGGAACCGCCGATGAATGCCGTGCTTCGCCTATGTCGTTTTTTTAGTACGCTGCTTGCTTATTTGCTTTTTGGTGTGGTCGGCTGCAGTCTTGCCCTGATATTGCCGGTCTTGTTGCGCTTTTGTCCGCCGGGTTTACCGGGGCAGCTGCGTGCACGCCGGATGGTGGCGCGTGTCTGGTCGGGTTATCTCGTCTGGATGCGCTTGACTGGTATTTTCCGCGTGCAATGGCATGGACGTGAGCGTCTCGGCCGTCCCGGCCAGTTGATACTGGTGAACCACCCGTCGCTGATGGATGTGTTGTTCATGATTTCCGCCGTGCCGGAGGGAAATTGTGTCGTCAAAGCTTCGCTCCTGAAAAACCCGAGCATGCGGCCCGCCATCCGCGCCTGCGGTTTCATCCCTAACGACGAATCCCTTGAACTGATTGAGAAAACCGACGCTGTCCTGATCGAAGGGCAGACGCTGATCATCTTTCCCGAAGGAACGCGCACCGGCCATGACGGCATCATCCGTCTGAACCGCGGCGCCATTTCCATCGGTCTGCGCAGCGCGCGCGTCATCACGCCGGTCGTCATCCGCATGAACCCGCCCGGCCTGAAGCGCGGCGACCCGTGGTATTTAATCCCGCCCCGTCCGTACCAATACGACATCCACGTCGGCGACGACATCAATCCGCAGGATTATCTTGAGCGCAAGCCGCTGCCTCTTGCGGCCCGCCTGCTCAATGAGGATCTTACCCGTTACTTCCAAAAGGAAACTTCTACATGGAAAACCCCTTAAAATTGCAGCTCAAACAACTCATCATTGATAAACTCGGGCTGGAAGACATCACCCCCGCTGATATTGGCGACAACACTGCGCTTTTTGCTGACGATGGCCTTGGCCTGGATTCTGTGGATGCGCTGGAACTCGGTCTTGCGATTCAAAAAACCTTCAACTTCCCGATGGAAAACGATGCCCAGACCCTGCGCGATCACTTTTACAGCGTCGATACACTCGCCGCCTGGATTGAATACAAACAACAGGAATCCCCATGACCCCGCTGGACGAAGCCCAAATCTACGACTTGCTGCGCACCGCCCTGATCGAACTTTTTGAAATTGAGCCAGAGCGCATCAGCATGGACGCCAATCTGTACGAAGATCTCGAAATTGACAGCATTGACGCCATTGACCTTATTGATCACGTCAAGCGCAAGACGGGATACCGCCTGGTAGCCGAGGACTTCCGCAGCGTGCGTACCATCGGCGACGTCGTGGCAGCGCTTTTGCGTAAACAGCAACAGGGCAACTGATGCGACGTACTTTGCGTCTTGCCATCTGGTTACTTACGCTCGCCTACCCTTGGCTGTGGTACTACGGCGGCGGCGCGCGGGCGCTGGCCGCTGTCATGGCCGCCGCTTGGCTGCTCCGGGCGCTTATCGCCGATAGCGCTACTATTCGTGCTGGCGCCGTAGCGCTTGCCGCCTTTTTTCTCCTCGCTGCGCTGCTCAATGCCAGTAGCAGCCTGACGCTTTATCCGCTGCTGGTGAACGGTGCCATGCTGGCCATATTCACCGCCAGCCTCATCCATCCGCCGACCGTCATCGAGCGTCTCGCTCGCCTGCAGCATCCCGATCTGCCACCGGAAGGCGTGCGTTATACCCGCCGCGTTACACAAATTTGGTGCGGCTTTTTCGTCATAA
>CAURAS010000212.1:0-3434 GCA_963522865.1 uncultured Cardiobacterium sp. | reverse complement strand
CCTGCCAGCGGGCGAGGGCTTCGCGCGCTTTGCTGCCGATGAAGATGAGGCGCTCGACGCCGCCTTTGCCGCGGATGATGTAGTGTTCGCTGTCGGGGCCGAGGTCGCGCTGGTTGAGCGACGCGAGTTCGGCGAGGCGCAGTCCGGCGGAGTAGAAGAGTTCGAGGATGGTGTGGTCGCGGATGCGGTTGGGGTTGTCGGTCGCGGGCGCTTCCAGCAGGGTGGTGATTTGTTCGGGGCTGAGGTCTTTGGGTAACGGCTGGCGCGGTTTGCGCGGCAGTTTGAGCGCGGCGGCGGGGTTGGTCGGCAGGCCATGCAGGCGGTGTAGCCAGCCGTAGTAGCTGCGCAGTGCGGCGCGGTGCTGGTTCAGGGTGGCGGGGCTGTATTTGCCGCCGCCGAGGGTTTTCAGCAGGTAGTGTTGCAGGTCGTGCTGCTCCAGGCTGTGCAGATCGCGCTCGCGGTGGGCTTCGGCGAATTGGTAGAGGAGGCGACGGTAGGTGGAAAGCGTTTGCGCGGCTTTGCCGCGTTCGTAGCGCAGCCAGGCGAGGTGGTCATCAATGTCGTTCATGGTTCTTTTGGGGAAGGGCAAGGGTGGGGAATGGTAATCCGTTGTGGCATGCCGTTTTTGCTTTTTTATCACGCTCGCGGTTTGCGGGCTTTTGTTGCACATGCCCGTTTATGGCGATACTCATAAACTCTCATATCAGGCGCGCCGAAGACTGTACGCCGTACGAGGCTTTGGGAGGATGGCTATACATACACCTGAGCGCTCGAGGTGTATGTATATCGGGGCCGGGGACCAGCCGCTTGTGCTACACTTCGCGCCTGTTTTTACTGACGGAATTTCGTTGTAAATGTTTGATTTTTCCAAGAAGTTGGTGCTGTTTGACCGCGACGGCGTGTTGAATGAAAACGCGCTGGTGCGTCGTCCGGAGGAGTTGCGCTTACTCTCCAATGCCTTGCGCGGCATCGCGCGGCTGACCCGCGCCGGGTTTCGCGTCGGCGTCTGCACCAATCAGGGCGCGATTGCCCACGGCGCACTCGATGAGGCGATGCTGGCGCGCATTCACGCCCGCCTGCTTTTGGTCGCGCGCGAGTTCGGCGGCGATATTGCCCGCATTGTCTTCTGCGCCAGCGCCGATGCGGCGCATCCGTGGCGCAAGCCCAATCCGGGGATGTTGCTCGATCAGGCGGCGCATTTTGGTGTGGCGCTCACCGGCGTGCCGTTTGTCGGCGACAGTCTCGCCGATGTGCAGGCGGCGCGCGCCGCCGGTGCCGTACCGGTGCTGGTGAAAACGGGCAACGGGCGCGCGGTGGCGCACAAGTGGCGCGGCAAGCTGGATGATGTCGCGGTGTATGCCAATGTGGAGTCGGCGGTGGATTGTTGGTTGAAGGAGGCGGCGTGATGCGGGCTTTTCGCACGATGTTGTTCAAGGTTTTGTTTGTGCCGGTAACGGTGCTGTGGACGATTTTTATTGTCTGCCTGATTGTCCTGCCGTTTTCGCTACGGTTGCGCCTCGCTTTTGGCTGGGGCTACAGCACGATTTGGCTGGCGCGGCTCATTTGCGGCATCAAGTGGCAGATTCACGGACTGGAGAAGATGCCGCCCGGCGCCTGCGTGCTGATGGTCAATCATCAGTCCACCTGGGAGACGGCGTTTTTGCCGAAGCTGAAGCTGCGCCAGGTGTGGGTGCTCAAGCGCGAATTGATGTGGCTGCCGTTTTTCGGCTGGGCGCTGGCGGTGTTGCACCCGATTCCGATCAACCGCAAGGATGGTCGGCGGGCGATGCAGAAGGTGATTGCGCAGGGGCGGCAACGCATTGAGGCGGGCTATTCGGTGATTCTCTTCCCGGAGGGGACGCGCGCGCCGTTTGATGCGCCCTTGCCGTTCAAGGCGGGGGCGGCGCGGCTGGCGTCGGCGCTGGGCGTGCCAGCGGTGCCGGTGGCGCACAATGCCGGGCAGTTCTGGCCGAAACGCGGCCTGATGCACGCTGGCACGGTGCAGGTGGTGGTCGGCGAGCCGATTGATCCGGCAGGGAAAAGCGTCGCGGAAATCAATGCGGCGGCGGAGCAGTGGGTCAATGCGACCCGCGCGCGTCTCGTGGCCGAGGAACAGGCACGGCGCGGGGCGGCGTGATGGCGGAGTTTGCGGGGCAAGAGGAGCGGTTGCGCCAGCCGCCACAGTCGCAGGACGCTGAACAGGCGGTGCTGGCGGGCGTGCTGCTCGACGGCGAGATGTGGGACCGCGTCGCCGGACGGGTGGAGGCGGTGGATTTTTACAGCCGCGCGCACCAGCTGATTTTCCAGGCGATGGCGACGGTTTCCGGGCGCGGTCAGCCGCTGGATATCGTGACGGTCGCCGATGCCCTGCGCGAGCGCGGCGAGCTGGAAAACACCGGCGGCACCGCTTATCTCGCCAGCCTCGCCGATGCGTTCGGCACGGCGCAGAACGTCGTCGCCTACGCCGACATCGTGCGCGAGGCGTCCATCCTGCGCGCGCTCCTAAAAAGCAGCGGCGACATCGCGCAGAGCGTTTACTTCCCGGAAGGGCGCAGCGCGGCGCAACTGCTCGACGGCGCCGAACAGCGCGTCTTCGACATCAAAAACCAGTACCAGAAAAACGCGCGCGACGGCTTCCACCAGATGAAAACCGTGCTGGCCGATACCGTCAATTACATCCAGGAAATCGGGCGGCGCGGCACAGACGTCATCGGCATCCCCACCGGTTTCAAGGATTTGGACAAAATGACCGCCGGGCTGCAGGCGGGCGACCTCATCATCATCGCCGGCCGTCCCTCCATGGGCAAAACCACCTTTGCGATGAACATCGCCGAAGCCGTCGCCATCGGCGCCAAACTGCCAGTCGCCATCTTCTCGCTGGAAATGCCGGCGCGGGCGCTGGTGCTGCGCATGATGTCCTCGCTCGGCAGCATCGACCAGTCCGAACTGCGCAAAGGCGAAATCAAGGGCGAAAACGAACGGCGCAAACTCACCATTGCCGTCAGCCAACTGCAAAACGCGCCGATCTACATCGACGACGGCTCCAACCTCACCGCTACCGACCTGCGCGCGCGCGTGCGTCGGCTAAAAAGCGACGTGGGCGAGCTGGGGCTGGTGCTGGTCGATTACCTGCAACTGATGCAACTGCCGGACAGCAAAAACGACAACCGCGCCGCGCTCGTCGGCGAAATCTCACGCGCGCTCAAACTGCTCGCCAAAGAAATGGAAGTGCCGGTGATTGCGCTGTCGCAGCTCTCTCGCCAGGTGGAAAACCGCCCGAACAAGCGACCGATCATGTCCGACATCCGTGAATCGGGGGCGATAGAGCAGGACGCGGACGTCATCATGTTCGTCTATCGCGACGAAGTGTATAACCCGGACTCGCCGGAAAAAGGCATCGCCGAAATCGTCATCGGCAAACAGCGTAACGGCCC
>CAURAS010000211.1:0-3439 GCA_963522865.1 uncultured Cardiobacterium sp. | reverse complement strand
GAGCGCTCGAGGTGTATGTAAATTTTTAGGGCAGCGCATCCAGCAGCGCCTGTTTCAGGGCGGCAAGGGTTGCCGCGTCGGTGAGCGGACGGTGGCGGGCGTCGGTGAGGTGGAAGCTGTCTTCGACTTTTTCGCCGTAGGTGCCGATTTTCGCGTGGCTGATGTGGACGCCATGCGCGAGCAGGATGCGGCTGATGAGCGAGAGCAGGCCGTGCCGGTCTTTGCAGGTGAGTTCGAGGGTGGTGTGGTCGCCTTCTGGCTGGATGTGGACGCGGGTGTGGGTGGTGAAGTGTTTGAGGCGTTCGCGCGCCAGGCGGCGGGCAAGCGGTGGCGGCGGGCGGTTGTCGGCGATGTGTTGTTCGAGGTCGCGGGCGAGTTCGGGCGCGGGCGGCGGGTTTTCGCTGAGGGTGTATTCCTGGATGGTGAGGCGGTGGTCGCTCGTGGTGTAGAGGCGCGCTTCGTGGATGTTGTGGTTGTGTTTTTCGAGGTAGTGGGTGATGCGCGCCAGCAGGATGTCCGGCGGGTTGGGGCTGGTGATGAACAGGCGCGGCGGGTGTTCCTGAATGAGGCTGACGGCGTGTTGTTTGCCGGGTTGCGGAGGGAGCGGTTCGTTTGCTTCGGATGAGGTCGCTGGCGCGGATGGTTTGCTGCCCCCACCCCAGCCCTCCCCCACGGGGGAGGGGGCTGTTTGCTGGCAGGTTTCGGATGTGGTTGTTTCGCGATTTTCACACCCTCTCCCCACCCCTTCCCCGCTTCGCAGAGGAGGGGGGGCTGTGTTGTCGGCACGTGCGAGCAGGTGGCGGGTTTTGGCGGCGATGGCGGCGGCGGTTTCGCCGCGAAAGCAGGCTTCGGGGAGTTGCGCCCAAAGGTGTTCGAGGGTTTGCGCGTCGCTGGCGAGTTGGGCTTTGGCTTGTTCGCGCGCGCGGTGTTCGCGGGCGTGCAGGCTGTCCTGGTGGTGTTCGAGTTGGTGCCGGGTTTGTTGGTAGAGGTCGTAGAGGAGGCTGGCGCGCCAGGTGTTCCAGAGGCTGGGGTTGGTGGCGCTGATGTCGGCGAGGGTCAGCAGGTAGAGGTGGTCGAGGTGTTCGGCGCTGGGGATGGTCGCGGCGTAGGCGGCGATGGTGTCGGGGTCGGTGAGGTCTTTTTTTTGCGCGGTCAGGCTGTGGTCGAGGTGGTGGGCGACGAGCCAGGTGAGCAGGGCGCGGTCTTCGGGGGGGATGGCGTCGTTTTCGCGCGCGTAGAGGTCGGCGATTTGTGCGCCGGTCTGGCTGTGGTCGCCGTCGTAGCCTTTGCCGATGTCGTGAAAGAGGGCGGCAAGGTAGAGGATGGCCGGGTTTTTCAGGCGGGTCAGGGTTTCGGCGGCTTCGGGGTAGGCGGGGTCGGGGCGGACGAGGCGGTCGAGGGTTTCGATGAGTTTGAGGGTGTGCTGGTCCACGGTGTATTGGTGGAAGAGGTCGTATTGCATCCGCCCGGTGATGTGGGCGAAGGCGGGGATGTAGCGGTAGAGCAGGCCGTATTGGTGGATGCGCGCCAGTTGGGGGTGGACGTTGCCGGGTTGGGCGAGCAGGGCGAGGAAGGCGCGGCGGTTGTCGGCGTCGCGGCGGCGCGCGATGTTGGTGAGGCTGTCGCGGTGGCGGCGGATGTGGCGCACGAGGTCGGGGTGCGGTTCGCGGATGGTCGGGTTTTGTTGGAGGTATTGGAAGAGTTCCCACGGCTGGTTGGGGTTTTGGGTGAAGCTGGTTGGGTCGCGCAGGGTGAGTTTGCCGTGCTGGCTGGCGTAGTCGCGGGTTAGCGGCACGGCGGGCTGCGGCGGCTGGTGGTCGGCTTCGATGTGGCTCACGACGCGCTGGTTGATGCGGCGGATGCGCATGCTGTGCTGGTAGTAGTGCTGCATCAGTTGTTCGATGGCGAGGTTGTGCCGCTGGTCGCGGTAGCCGAAGGTGGCGGCGAGCCGTTTTTGTTGTTCGAAATCCAGGGTGTTTTTTTGTCGCGCGCCGCCCAGGTGCAGGGCGAAGCGGATGCGCCAGAGGGCGTCGCGGCTTTCGTGCAGTCCCGCGGATTCGCCGGGGGTCATGAGGTTTTTGGCGATGAGGCTGGCGTGGCTGCGGTCGTGGTAGCAGTAGGCGGAAAGCCAGGTAATCATGTGTTCGTCGCGCAGGCCGCCGCTGCTGTTTTTCAGGTTGGGTTCGAGTTGGCCGAGGCGCTCTTGTTTGGCGTCGCGCGCGCGTTGTTCTTGTTGTTTGTGGCGGATGTAGGCGGTTTTGGCTATGAGCGGCGGGCGGGCGGGGGCGATGGGGTGCGGCTCGCCCGCCAGTTGGCGGTTTTCCAGCAGGCTGGTGAGGAGGTCTATGTCGGCGGTGGCGGCAGGGGCGAGGTCGCGGTCAGCGTGGACGTGCTGTGCGATGTCCAGGCCGAGTTGCCACAGTGTCTGGATGAAGGTTTCGATGGCGTCGCGGTCGGTGAGGTCGTCCGGGGTAAGGAGCAGGAGGTCGATGTCGGAGGCGGGAAAGAGTTCGCCGCGGCCGTAGCCGCCGATGGCATAGAGGCGGATGCGCGGGTTGGCGATGGTGCGCTGGTAGAGGTAGCCGAGGATGCGGTCAATCTGCGCGGTGTAATGCGCGATGAGGCGGTGTACGTCGTAGTCGCGTCCGCTGATGTGCGCGGCAAGGCCGTGGCGCAGTTCGCGCAGGTAGTCGCGGGCGCGCGCGGCTTCTGCGAGCGGTGAAAGGGCAGGGGCGGCGGGCTGCCAGTCGGGGAGGGCAGGGGAGGGCATGGCGGTCAGTTATTGATGTATACGGCGAGTAATGTCCACAAAAACAGCGGCATGACGATACTGGCGTAGACAATAGTGATGATTTCGCAAAGGGGGCTGTTTCCCATGCCTTTGTCGTGCAGACGCTCCATCGCTACGACAAGTAGCCACATGATGAGCAGCAATATGTTGGAAAACCAAAAGGGGATGTGAAGGGGTGATTTTCCATTTACATACACCTTGAGCGCTCGGCTGTATGTAAATGGGTTCACGGCTGCCGGGCTTATTCTGCCTTGTCTTCTGTGGCAGGCGGCAGTGCCAGCATGGGTACGGCACTGTTTGGCAGCATGATTTGCGGCAGGCGACCGTTCCATTTTTCTGCCTGCGTGAGGCGGATGATTTCCGGGTTTTTACGCAGTGCTTCGCCTTTGGCGTTGATGGCATCCGCTTCGGCTTTGGAGCGCAAGGCAATGGCTTTTGCCTCGGCTTCTGCTGCCTTGATTTGCGCGTCCGCCTGGCCTTGCGCGCGGGTGGCGGCAATTTGCGCCTCGATGCGCTCGCGTTCCAGGTTTTGTTTGTAGCGCTCGACTTCGACTTCCGCTTTCATCCGGTCTTCGATGGTCTGCTCGTAGGCATCGGAGAAATCGACGTTTTCAATCTGCACGCTTTCGATGCGCAGGTAGGGGTATT
>CAURAS010000210.1:0-3491 GCA_963522865.1 uncultured Cardiobacterium sp. | reverse complement strand
CGGAAACATCGCGCAGGGCAATGCGGTTCGCCCCCGCATTCAGCGGCAATTTGCGTGCCTCGCGCACCAGGGCGAGATTGTCGTTGTAAATGGTGACGGCGACCGCCTCGCGGTCTTTGCCTTCGCTGACGGTTTCCGTGATTTCGGCGAAAGCGGCATGACTGGCGGCGAGGGCAAGCGCGGCGGCGATAGTGGTTTTACGGGGCATGATGACTCCTGAATGGTGAAAGAGGGCGCTACTTTACGGATTGCAAAGTGGCGGGATGATGACAATGCGGCAAACGTTTATTTTTTTGGCGTTTCCATTTGCTGCGTGAAGATTTTTTGTTTCTCGGCGGACAATGTTTTCAGATAATCTTCGACAATCTTTTTAATTTCTGGGAACTGCTCCATATTACTGCCCAGTGACCATTTCGCCGCACCAGTTGTTAAAGGGTCCTTGCTATCCTTGCTGGCAATGACAAAATCCACAATTTTTTTGACATATTCTGCTTTACCGGTCGCATAAAAAGATACCCACAATACATCCAGCGATACAGCATCAGGGAAAGTCAAACTGGTAAATTCTTCCAGATTTAATCCTTCTGCTTGCTTGACCAATTCTTGCGGCGGCTTTATTTTCCCGATACATTTTTCGCTGTCTGGCGTTGCCGCAAAGCGGTATAGCACCAACAAATCCGCCGCATCAATGTTGGATTGCAGCGCTTCGCACCATTTCATGCTTTCTTGTGGATTATCGCGTAATACCTGTGCGCCCCACGCCATCGTAAGAAATCTGGCACTGGCTTTATTTTGGAAAACCGGTTCGCCGGCCATATGCAGCAATAATTGCAGGGCGCGTTGTGGGTCGGGATGGCGGAAATAGGTCTGTATGCTGTCTTCTTTTTGCTGGCTGGTATTTTGTGCCACCGGGGCGGCAGTTGCAGGTGCAGTTTCCGCCTGGGCAAGCGGGCAAAGTGCAAAGAACAGTGCGGCAGACAGGACAAGTTTTCGTTTCATCAAAAGCTCCGGTATAAAAATGAAGCGGTAATGTAGCGGTAAAGTGCAGACGACAAGATGAGCAGCTATTCATTTTGCCGTCGCCTCTTGCTCATTTATGCAGCGCTACAATGGACATATCCCCTAACCGGAGCAAGACGATGAAAAAACAATGGTTGCTGACTGCGATGGCAGTCGCTGGGCTCGCAATGGCCAGCCCGGCGGCACTGGCAAAGAAACACCGCACTATTAGCGAAGACGAAGCGGCGATGATTGCCAATTCGATGATTGGCGGGCGGGTGGTCGATGTGGATTATGAACACCGCAAACACGGCCGCAGTTATTATGAGGTAGAGATTCGCAAAGACGGCCGCACTTATGAGGTGTATGTTGATGCCAAGACGGGGCAATTATTAGATATGGACGGCGAACGCGATCGTGATCGCGACGACATTGAAATTTATCCCGACTATAACGACTACAATAATGGCGGCGGTTATGATCCGCATGGCTATTATGGTTATTACGGCAATCATGGTCATGGTGAGGGTTATTATGAATATGACCGTGATGATGACGAAGATGATTAAATCATTTCCTGAAATGAGAAAACCGCGCGGGAGCGCGGTTTTTTTATGTTTTAGTAAATGGCTTGCCGATCCAACAACCTTTGCGTCGCCTCTTTTAATTCCGCCGCAGTCGTCTCCGGCGGTAGCGGTTTGCCGATGCTGACGGTGATGCGCGCGAACCATTTGCGCGGCCCGCCTTTCATCAGTCCGCCGCTATGCGAAAAGAGGCTGCCCCAGAGGTTGCCGATGGCGACCGGAATCACCGGCACCGGGTCGCGCGCGAGCATCCGCTCGATGCCGCGTTTGTACTCGCCCAGTTTGCCGTCACGCGAGAGTTCGCCTTCGGGGAAGATGCCGATGAGGTCGCCCTTGCCGATGGCGTTATGCACGTGTTCAAAGGAGGCGCGGAACAGCGCCGCGTCTTCGCGTTGCCCGGCGATGGGGAACGCGCCCGCGCTTTTGAAGATGTAGCGCAGTAGCGGAATCTGGAAAATTTTGTAATACATGATGAAGCGCACCGGGCGGCGGATGGCGACCATGAGAATGAGCGCGTCCATGTAGCTCAAGTGGTTGCAGGCGATGATGGCGGCGCCTGTTTTCGGCACGTTATCGCGCCCCTCAACGCGCAGGCGGTAGCAGCAGGCGATAATCAGGATGACCAGGCAGCGCATGATAAATTCGGGGACGACGGTGAAGATGTAGAGGGAAATGGCGAGATGCAGCACGAGCAGCAGGGCGAACATCGCCTGCAAACTCCAGCCGAGCACGCCCAGCACCAGCACGCCGAGCAGGCTGACGATGACGAGAAAGAGCGCGTTGATGATGTTGTTCGCGGCAATCATCTGCGATTTGTGGCCGCTTTCGGCGCGGTGCTGGATGATGGCGTAGAGCGGCACGGCGTAGATACCGCCGCCGAAGGCGATGGCGAAGAAGGAGAGCGTGGTACGCAGGAAACGCGGGTCGTGCCAGAAGGCGGCGAGCGTTTGCGCCTCGACGATGGCGGGGTTGGCGCTGATGGTGATGACGCCCGCAAGTCCGGCGGCGAGGATAAAGGCGCCGACGGGCACCAGCCCCGCTTCTATCCGCCCGCGCGCCAGCAGGTTGCTGAGGAGCGAGCCGACGCCGATGCCGACGGAAAACAGCACCAGCAGGTAGGTGGTTACTGTCGGGTCGCTGTTCAAAATTTCCTTCGTGTATTGCGGGATTTGTGTGAGCAGCGCGCCGCCGAGCAGCCAGAACCAGGAGATGGCGAGGATGCACTGGAAAATCGTCTTCTGCCGCGCGGTGTAGGCGAGCAGCGCTTTCGTCTGCCGCCACGGGCGGAACGGCGGCAGCGCGTGGCGGTCGGTCTCGCCGTGGTAGGCAGGGATGGCATAAGCGGCCAGCACGCCGATGGTTACCGAGGCGGCCATCGCCGCGAACAGCCACGGGTAGAGCGATTCCCGCGCAACCAGCGAGGCGCCGACCAATGTGCCGCCGAGGATGGCGAGGAAGGTGCCGGCTTCAACGAGGCCGTTGCCCAGCATCAATTCTTCCTCGCGCAGCCGCTCCGGCAGGATGCCGTATTTCACCGGGCCGAAGAAGGTCGATTGCAGGCCGAGCAGGCACAGCACCAGCACCATCACCGGGATGAGGTCAAAGACAAAGGCGAGGATGCCGACCACCATGATGAACACTTCCAGCCATTTGATGCGCACGATGAGAAAGCGCTTCTCGAAACGGTCGGCGAGCAGCCCCGACCAGGCGGAGAAGAGGAACATCGGGAAGATGAACAGCGCCATGCTCAAGTTCGTGTAGAGGCTGAGGGTTTGGCTGTCGGAGAGGTGCAGGGTGAGATAGACCAGCAGCGCGTTTTTGTAGAGGTTGTCGGTAAACGCGCCGAAAAACTGGGTGATGAAAAACGGCAAAAAGCGGCGGCTAAAGAGGAGCATGGGTTTCCTTGGC
>CAURAS010000209.1:0-3509 GCA_963522865.1 uncultured Cardiobacterium sp. | reverse complement strand
TTAGCAATATCCATGCCAATGCGGTAAACTGCGCGCCATAATTCATCATAGAGGCTTGTTCATGACGTATTTGACCTGGAAGGCGCTGCATATTATCGGCATGGTGTGCTGGTTCGCCGCGCTGTTTTATTTGCCGCGGCTTTATGTGTATCACGCGATGGCGCAGGATGACGGCGAGGAGGCTACGATGCGCCGCTTCTGCGTGATGGAGCGCAAGCTCTACATCATGGGGCATATCGGCATGGGGCTGACGCTCGTCTTTGGCGGGCTGCTGCTCTGGGCAGGCGGTTGGGCGTTCTTGAAGGGGCAGGGCTGGCTGCACGCAAAGCTGGTTTTGGTCGCGGGGCTGGTGGCGTATCAGGTTTTTTGCGGGCGCATCAACCGCACGTTTGCCGCCGGGGCAAACCGCCGCAGTCATGTGTTTTATCGTTTTTTTAATGAGGTGCCGAGTGTCGCGCTGATTGGCATTGTCCTGTTGGCGTCGCTCAAGCCGTTTTGAGGAGGTTTTATGGTTTCTGCTCCGCTTTCCGCCGATATTGGCAGTTTTCAGCAGCACGGCAGCGCGTTTTGGGATGTGCAGGGGCCGTACCGCACGCTGCATCAGATTAATCCCGCGCGTTTGCAGTTCGTGGAGCGTTTTGTGGATTTGTCCGGTTTGCGCGTGCTGGATGTGGGCTGCGGCGGCGGTATTTTGAGCGAGGCGCTGGCGGAACGCGGCGCGTCGGTGCTGGGCATTGATCTTGCAGAGAGCGCGTTGCAGGCGGCGGAAGCGCACCGCGCCGGGCAGGTGGTCGAGTACCGGCTGGAGGCCAGCCGCGAGACGGCGGCGCGCGGCGAGGTGTTTGACGTGGTTACGTGTATGGAGATGCTGGAGCACGTCGCCGACCCGGCGGCGGTCTTGCGCGATATTCATGCGCTGTTGAAGCCGGGCGGTTGGGCGTTTTTTTCGACGATTAACCGCACGTTAAAAGCCCGCCTCGGCGCGGTTTATGCTGCCGAATACTTGCTGCGTCTGGTGCCGCAGGGGACGCATCAATACGACTGGTTTATCAAGCCGGCGGAGCTCTCGCGTATGGCAACGCGCGCCGGTCTTACGCCTGTCGCTTTCTGTGGCATGGATTATTTGCCGCTGCGGCAATCGGCGCGGTTGTCGCGCAATCTCGACATCAATTATTTGTTCGCCGCGCGCAGGGAGGCGGCATGAGTGCGCCGTATCAGGCGGTGTGGTTCGATTTGGACGGCACGCTGCTTGACACCGCGCCCGACCTCATCGCCGCCGTCAATCGCGCCCTGGTGCAGCACGGCTACGATGCCGCGCCGCCGGAAGTCATCTTGCCTTATGCCGGGCATGGTTCGCGCGCGATGCTGATGCACGCCCTTGCCGCCGCCGCGGATGATCCGCGCCTGCCCGCCTTGCAGGAGGCGTTTTATGCCGATTATTTACAGCATATTGCCAACCACACCCGCTGGTTCCCCGGCATGGAAGATTTGCTGGCGGCGCTGGAGGCGCGCGGCGTGCTGTGGGGCGTGGTGACCAACAAGCTGGAGCGCTTCACTTATGCCATCGCCCGTCATTTTGGTTTTGAGTTGCGCGCGGCGGCGCTGGTTTGCGGCGATACGCTGGCAGTCGGCAAACCCGACCCGGCGCCGCTCGTCTATGCCTGTTCGCTGGCAGGCGTGCGGCCGGAGCGCTGCATCATGATTGGCGACAGCAACGCCGATGTGCAGGCCGCCAGCCGCGCCGGCATGCCGTCGATTTTTTGTGATTATGGCTACACCAGCCGCGCCGAACTTACCGCCGCTGACCGCCCGCTGGCGTTCGTGCCGGATGTTGCCGCGCTGCGTCCTTATCTTTTGGGAGTTGAACCATGAAAACCATCCTCCTCACCGGCGCCTGCGGCGGCATCGGCCAGGCGCTTGCCCGCGCGCTGGATGCCGAAGGTCATCACCTGCTACTGCTTGACCTCGACCCGCTCTCGCTGGAAGCGCTTGACGACGAACTGCGCGGCGACCACACCCTGGTGCCGTTTGACCTCTGGCGCAGCGGCTACGACGCCTACCGCCGCCTCGCCGCGATGATTGCGGAAGACCACGGCAAGCTGGACGCGCAGATTCATCTGGCGGCGGTTTGCGGTGGCCTGCGCCCGCTCATCCATGACGACCCGACCGCCTGGCTGCAAGGACTGCAAGTGAACCTGACCGCGCCACTGTGGCTCTTCCAGACACAACGCGAACTGCTGGAAGCGGGCACGAACCCGCGCGTCATCTTCAGCCTGCACAGCCAACACCGCGTGCAAAGCGCCTACTGGCACAGCTATGGCGTCGCCCAGGCCGCGCTGGAAAAACTCATCGCCACCCTGCACGCCGAAAAACACGCCTACCCGGCGATTGGCTTTGCCACCGTGGACCCCGGTTGGGTCGATACCCCCTTGAGCCGCGCCGTCTATCCCGCCGGACAGGCAAACTGGCGCGATGCCGCCGCCGCCGTGCCGCTCTACCTCGACGCCCTGCGCGGCACCCCCGCACCGCTGGAGCATTACGCATGAGCGACACCCGCCTTGCCCACGCCCGCGACGTGCTACGCCTCGAAGCCGACGCCGTGCGTGCGCAGATTGACCATCTCGGCGCGCCCTTCCTCGCCGCCTGTGACCTGCTGCTCGCCACGCGCGGCCACGTCATCGTTACCGGCCTCGGCAAATCCGGGCATATCGGCGAAAAAATCGCGGCGACGCTCGCCAGCACCGGCACGCCCGCCTTCTTCGTCCACGCCGCCGAAGCGGGCCACGGCGACCTCGGCATGATTACCGCCGACGACACCATCCTCGCCATCTCCTACTCCGGCGAAAGCCAGGAAATCCTGATGATGCTGCCCATCGTGCGCGCGCTTGGCGTAAAAACCATCGCCCTCACCGGCCGCCCGCAGTCCAGCATGGCACAACAGGCCGACCTGCACCTGCCCGTCGTCGTCGCAAAAGAAGCCTGCCCGCTCGGCCTCGCGCCGACCACCAGCACCACCGCGACCCTGGCACTCGGCGACGCGCTTGCCATCACCCTGATGCAGGCGCGGCAATTCAACGAACAGGACTTTGCCCGCTCGCACCCTTACGGCAGATTAGGGCGGCGGCTGATGACCAAAGTCGGCGACGTCATGCGCCGCGACAGCGCCGTGCCGCAAGTGGCGCGCGACGCCAGCGTACAAACCGCGCTCTTCCAAATCACCGACAAAGGGCTGGGCGTCACACTGGTCAGCGACGGCGACCGCCTGCTCGGCATCTTCACCGACGGCGACCTGCGCCGCGCGCTGGAAAAATACCCCGACGCCTTGCAACGCCCCATCGCCGAAGTGATGACCCGCGCGCCCCAAACCACCGCACCCGCCGTGCTCGCCGCCGAAGCACTACAACACATGGAAGCGCGCCACATCACCGCATTGCCGGTACTGGACGGCGAGCGCATCGCCGGCATCATCCACATCCATGACCTGTTGCGGGCGGGAGTCGCGTGATGGC
>CAURAS010000208.1:0-3537 GCA_963522865.1 uncultured Cardiobacterium sp. | reverse complement strand
AAAGACCTCGAAGCCACCATCCGCCTGCGCGAAGAAGTCTGCGAACAGCACCGCGCCCTCGGCCAAATGAAAGAAATGGCTGCCCGCTACGGCTACGACATCTCCGGCCCGGCCACCAACGCCCACGAAGCGGTGCAATGGACGTACTTCGGCTACCTCGCCGCCGTTAAATCACAAAACGGCGCGGCGATGAGCTTCGGCCGCGTTTCCACCTTCCTTGACATCTACATCGAACGCGACCTGAAAAACGGCGTCATCACCGAAGTGCAAGCGCAAGAAATGATTGACCACCTCGTCATGAAACTGCGCATGGTCCGCTTCCTCCGCACCCCGGAATACGACCAACTCTTCTCCGGCGACCCGATCTGGGCTACCGAATCCATCGGTGGCATGGGGCTGGACGGCAGAACGCTCGTTACCAAAAACAGCTTCCGCTTCCTCCACACCCTGTACAACATGGGCCCGTCACCGGAACCGAACATGACCATCCTCTGGTCAGAACAACTGCCGGTCGGCTTCAAACACTTCTGCGCCAAGGTCTCCATTGACACTTCCTCCGTGCAGTACGAAAACGACGACCTGATGCGCCCGGACTTCAACAGCGACGACTACGCCATCGCCTGCTGCGTCAGCCCGATGGTCGTTGGCAAACAAATGCAGTTCTTCGGCGCGCGCGCCAACCTCGCCAAAACCCTGCTCTACGCAATCAACGGCGGCGTTGACGAAAAATCCAAAGAACAAGTCGGCCCGAAACAAGAACCGCTGAAAGACGAAGTGCTGGACTACGACGTCGTCATCAAACGCATGGACAGCTTCATGGACTGGCTCGCCACCCAATACGTGACCGCCCTGAACTGCATCCACTACATGCACGACAAATACAGCTACGAAGCTGCCCTGATGGCGTTGCACGACCGCGACGTTTACCGCACCATGGCTTGCGGCATCGCCGGACTTTCCGTGGCTGCCGACTCCCTCTCCGCCATCAAATACGCCAAAGTCCGCCCGGTACGCGACGAAAACGGCATCGCCGTGGACTTTGAAATCGAAGGCGAATACCCGCAATTCGGCAACAACGACGAACGCGTCGATAGCATCGCCTGCGACCTGGTTGAGCGCTTCATGAAAAAAGTCGCCAGCCACAAAATGTACCGCGGTGCGACCCCGACCCAGTCCGTACTCACCATCACCTCCAACGTCGTCTACGGCAAAAAAACCGGTAACACCCCGGATGGACGCCGCGCCGGCGCGCCATTCGGCCCGGGTGCAAACCCGATGCACGGCCGTGACGTCAATGGTGCAGTAGCCTCGCTGACCTCCGTTGCCAAGCTGCCGTTCGCCTACGCGAAAGATGGCATCTCCTACACCTTCTCCATCATCCCGGGCGCGCTCGGCAAAGACGACGCCAGCCGTCAAGCCAACCTCGCCGGCCTGATGGACGGCTACTTCCACCACGACAGCGAATTCGAAGGCGGACAACACCTGAACGTGAACGTCCTGAACCGCGAAATGCTGATCGAGGCGATGAACGATCCGGAACTGTACCCGCAGCTGACTATCCGCGTCTCCGGCTATGCGGTGCGCTTCAACTCGCTCACCAAAGAGCAGCAGATGGACGTCATCACCCGTACCTTCACCCAAACCATGTAAGCGACCCCGCTTACGAGCCAACAAAAAGTGCCGGGCAACCGGCACTTTTTTATTCCTGTCATATAGCGATACACGCAAAGTTTTGTACAAGGCACAACACCGTACCGGGCTTTGCGTGGATTGCTATACATACACCTGAGCGCTCGAGGTGTATGTATAACGGTGTTATTGTCGTGCCACCGCCGCCACCAATTCGCGCACCTCTGCCGCCGTCGTCGCCCAGCTGGTGCAGTAGCGCAGCACGTGTTGTTCGCCATGCGTTTCCCAGTAGGAAAAGCCAAATTCGCGCTGGAAGTAGTCCGCCTGTGCGCTGTCCAGAATAGGGAATTGCTGGTTGGTGCTGGAGGCGCCGAAAAATGCCACGCCTTTTGCAGCAAACGCCGCGCGGATTTCCTGCGCGTAGGCGAGAGCCGCGGTGCAGATGCGCTGGTAGAGGCCGTCGCGCAGCAGTACCTCAAACTGAATGCCGAGCAGCCGCCCTTTGGCGAGCAGGCCGCCGCCCTGCTTCATCATCGCGCGGAAGTGGTCTTTGTAAGCGTCGTTGCTAATAACCACCGCCTCGCCGAAAAGCGCGCCGCATTTGGTGCCGCCGATAGTGAAGACGTCGCAGAGCGCGGCGAGGTCGGGCAGGGTGAGGTCGCTGACGCCGGGGGCAAGGGCGTAGCCGAGGCGCGCGCCGTCGATAAAGAGCGGCAGGCGGTAATGGCGGCAGGTTTGCGCCAGTGCGGCAAGCTCCGCGCGGCTGTACACCGTGCCGAGTTCGGTCGGCTGCGAGAGATAGACCATCCCCGGCTGCACGATATGCTCCTTGACGCCGCTCGCCAGCCAGTAGTTTTCCATGAAATCCTGCACTTGCGCTGCATCGAGTTTGCCGCCGGTGCCAGGCAGGGTCAGCACTTTGTGGCCATGCGCTTCAATCGCCCCGGTTTCATGCACGGCGATGTGACCGCTGTCGGCGGCAATCACTCCCTGCCACGGGCGCAGGATACTGGCGATGACGGTCGCATTGGTCTGCGTGCCGCCAACGAGGAAATGCACGTCCGCCGTGGCATCGCTGACGAGCGTGCGGATAATCGCCCGCGCCGCTTCACAATGGGGGTCAAGGCCGTAACCAGCGGTTTGTTCGAGGTTGGTCGCGGTGAGCGCTTCCAGAATGGCCGGGTGGCAGCCGGCGAGGTAGTCATTGCCAAATTGCGCCATGTGTGGCTCCTGATGATGGTGGGGGCGGTATTATATACATACACATTGAGCGCTCAGGTGTATGTAAACCGCCGTTCAGTTCCCTCCCCTGTGGGGGAAGCCGGGGTGGGGTTACTCGCAGCACGCTCGCGGTTTATCCGTCCGCGTATTAATAGCCGTCCAACAATGGCTACAGCCTATCGGCGCGCGTATTGATGAACCCCACCCCCGTCCCTTCCCCACAGGGGGAGGTTCTTTCTTTTACATACACCTGAGCGCTCGATGTGTATGTATATGTAAACGGCGATGAAAAAAGGCGGGGTTATCCCCGCCTTTCTGCTGTATGCAAGTCTCTCAGACGTTTACGTGGAAGGTAACGTCAATGTTGCCGCGGGTAGCACGGGAGTAGGGGCAGACTTCATGTGCTTTGGCGACGAGTGCGTCGGCAGCGGCTTTGTCCATGCCGGGCAGGGCGATGTTGAAGACGACGCCAAGGCGGAAGTTATCTTGTGCGTCTTTGCCGAGGCTGACGTCGGCGTCAATCGCAAGACCTTGTGGTACGGCGATTTTTTCGTTGCCGGCAACCAGGCGCATCGCGCCGATGAAGCAGGCGGCGTAGCCAGCAGCGAAGAGTTGTTCGGGGTTGGTGCCTGCGCCGTTGCCGCCCAGTTCTTTCGGCGGGGCGAGTTTGACGTCCAGTTTGCCGTC
>CAURAS010000207.1:0-3550 GCA_963522865.1 uncultured Cardiobacterium sp. | reverse complement strand
CGACGCGCACGTCTTTGCGCGCCACTTCGTCGGCGTTGTGCAGGGTGGCGTTGGTCACGGTGACGCCGCCGACTTCCACCGGGCGCAGCCGTGCCACCGGGGTAACCGCGCCGGTGCGGCCGACTTGCACGTCAATCGCCTCCACCACGGTCGTTTTCTCCACCGCCGGGAATTTCCAGGCGATTGCCCAGCGCGGCGCGCGCGAGACGAATCCCGCCGCCTGTTGGTCGGCGAAGTGGTCGGCTTTGTAAACGACGCCGTCGATTTCGTAGGGCAGCTCGTGCCGCTCGCCGCCGAGCTTTGCCATATAGGCGACGGCAGCGGCGACACTGGTAACTACGGTTTGTTGCGGACAAACGGGTAACCACCATTCTTTGTAAAGAGCGAGTAAGTCGGTATAGGTTTCTGGCAGCGGATAGCTTCCATGCTCACCATAGCCGTAAGCATAAAAACTGAGCTTACGTTTGTTTGTAATAGCAGGATCAAGCTGGCGCAGACTGCCAGCAGCGGCATTGCGCGGGTTGGCGAAGGTTTTGCTGCCATCGCGTTCCGCTTCAGCATTCAGCTCAGCAAAGGCGGCTTTCGGCATGTAAATTTCGCCACGGATTTCGAGAACGCCAGCCGGCGCAGCATCATTTAGACGCAATGGAATTGTACGAATAGTGCGCACGTTGGCAGTAACGTCCTCACCGGTAGAGCCATCACCACGAGTTACAGCACGGACTAGAACTCCGTCTTCGTAACGCAAGCTGATGGCAAGACCGTCGAACTTCGGTTCGGCAGACAAGCGTAATTTGTCGTGGTTTAGGAGTTTTTTTAGGCGCCGCGCGAAAGCACGGAATTCGTCCTCGCTGAAGACGTTATCGAGCGAGAGCATCGGCACGCTGTGCGCCACCGGGGCAAAAGCGCCGTCTGCCTTGCCGCCAACGCGCTGGCTGGGCGAATCGGCGGGAACGGGCTCACCGCTGGCAGCTTCGAGCGCGCGCAGCTCGCGCATTAGCGCATCGTATTCGGCGTCGGCAATCAGTGGATTATCAAGGACGTAATAGGCGTGGTCGTGCGCACGGATTTCGGCGCGCAAGGCGGCAAGGCGGGCGGAGTCGGTCATGGTTCAGGTGGGCTGGAAAAAGGCGGGCAATATAGCACTTTGCGCGGCGGATACCGACAGCTGCGGCGAGTTGCGGCATTCGCCCCGACTTCCTCTACAATAACGCCCCGCCCGCCCCATTTACATACACATCGAGCGCTCAGCTGTATGTATATTGAGGCCGTTATACATACACTACGAGCGCTCACCTGTATGTAAATTTCCCCAACCCCATGAAAATTAAAACCCTCCTCCCCCTCCTCCTCACCCTCGCCCTGCCGCTCCACGCCGCGCTGAACGACGCGCCCGACTTCGACGACCCGGTCGAAAACACCCGCTACCAGCACCTCATCCAAAACATCCGCTGCCCCACCTGCCAAAACAGCAACATCGCCGAATCCAACGCCCCCCTTGCCCGCCAACTGCGCGAACAAGTCGCCGCCCGCATCCGCGAAGGCGCAAGCGACGCCGACATCAACCGCTGGCTACAAGAACGCTACGGCGACTTCATCCACTACGACCCGCCGCTCAAAGCCCAAACCCTCCTCCTCTGGGGCGGCGCGCCCGCCGCGATGCTCATCGCCCTCGCCCTCTGGCTCGCCGGCCGCCGCCGCAAAAACGTCGCCCGCCTGACAGACGAAGAAAAACAACAACTACAACAATGGATTGAAGAAGCCCCATGAACTACTACCTGCCGCCGCTACTGCTCACCCTCGCCGCCCTCACCCCGCTCCTGCGCGCCCGCCACAGCCGTGCTGCGCCCACCGCCAGCGACAACCGCGCCGAACAACGCGCACTCATCGCCGCCTGGCGCGAACAAAGCGCCGCCGACCCGGCCAACCAGGACGAACACGACTACCGCCTCTACCACGCCCTGAAAAACCTGCGCGCCGGCAAAGCCGCACCCGCCGCGCGCCTGCCGCGCTGGCACATCCCCGCGATGCTCCTCGCCAGCGCCGCCGCCCTCCTCCTCTGGCAACTGGCCGACCACGCCAACAGCCGCCGTTGGCACGACCTCACCGCCCAACTCGCGCCCGTCCTCCTGCGCAGCCAATACCTCGGCGAAATCGAACAAATCCCCGCCGAAAGCCTCACCATCTACTGCCAGGCACTCCAACAGCGCATCGACCGCAGCGACGCCCAACAACTCGCCACCCTCGCCCGCTGCTACGCCCGCGATAACCAATACTCGATCGCCGCCGACATCTACACCCGCGCCTACAAACTCGCGCCAAACGACACCGCGCTCGCCCTCGACTACGCACAAACCCGCCTCTTTGCCCACCCCGACCAGCCGATGCCGGCAGACGTCGAAACCATCCTGCGCACCCAAAGCGGCCAAAACCCGCTCGCCAAAATCCTGCTCGCCGCCGGCTACACCCAAAGCAACAAAAAAAACCTCGCCGCGCCGCTGTGGGACGAACTGCGCCGCGAACTCGCGCCCGACCACCCGCTCTACCGCCTCATCCCCGCCGACAACGACACCCCGAGCGCCAACACCGCAAACGCACCGACCATCACCGTGCACATCCACCCCGACACACTGGCAAGCCTGCCGCCCACCGCCCGCCTCTACATCAGCGCCAGCCTGCCGGGCGAACGCATGCCGCTCGCCGTGCGCGCCACCGCCCCGGCGCTCACCCAAACCCTGCAACTCACCGACCGCGACAGTATGACCGGCGAAAGCCTCGGCGCCCGCCCACAACTGACCTACCGCGCCATCCTGAGCGCCGACGGCAACGTCAGCGGCGAACGCCTCGCCGAAAAAGAACGCACCGCCAGCGGCGATGCCACCCTCAGCTTTGACCTGCCGTGAAAAGCCACCATCCATTGACATACACAACAAGCGCTCAGCTGTATGTATATTTGAAACAGACCTGTTTAGCGCATTCGCGTAGCGAACCGACGCGAAGCAAGCCGCTGATATGCCCTGTCCCCCGTGGGGGAGGGGGCGTTTTGAACAAACACGAGGTTGCCTTTTCATTCCACGTATAAAACAGACCACAATCATGACCCTCCTCGAAGCCAACAACCTCACCCTCCTCAAAGGCAGCAGCCTGCTCCTGCGTCACTGCAATCTCACCATCAGCGCCGGACAAATCCTCCACCTCACCGGCGACAACGGCAGCGGCAAAACCACCCTGCTACAAGCGCTCGCCGGACTCATCATCCCGCAAGGCGGACACATCCGCCGCCACGCGCCGCACCTCTACCTCGGCCACCGCCCCGGCATCAAGACCACCCTCACCGCGCGCGAAAACCTGCGCTACGCCGCCCGCCTCTACCACAGCATGCACGACGCCGGACTTGAGACGCGCCTTGATGCCGCACTTGCCGCTGTCGCCCTGAACAGCCACGACGACCGGCAAAGCCGCCAACTTTCCGCCGGACAACAGCGCCGCTGCCAACTTGCCCGCCTCTGGCTCGACACCCCGCCGCTGTGGCTGCTTGACGAACCGCTGA
>CAURAS010000206.1:0-3558 GCA_963522865.1 uncultured Cardiobacterium sp. | reverse complement strand
GGCGGCAAGCGCGGCCTTGTCATGCGCGCCCCAGGTAACGGCGCAGGTTTTGACGCCGGCGGCGTGCCCCATTTCGATGTCTGTCGTGGCGTCGCCGATGTAAAGGGCGGCAGCGGGGTCGCCGTCAAGCGCGGCGAGGGCGAGCCGGATGCCTTCGGGATGCGGTTTGTAGTGCTGCACCGTGTCCGAGCCGATATAGACGTCTATCTGCGCGCTGATGCCGAGTTGTGCGCAGTTGGCGCGCAGAATGGCGGATTTTTTGCTGCTGACGATGCCGGTCTGCCGCCCTTGTGCCTTGAGGGCGGCAAGCAGGGCGGCGATGCCGGGATAGAGGCGGATGTGGCTTTCTGAAGCTGCGGCGTAATGCTGGCGGAAGGTGGCGAGCAGCGCGGCGAAGGCGTCGTCGTCCAAATCGGTCGCGCCGAGGGTGCGGAAGCAGCGCTCTATCGGGATGCCCATTTGCTGGACGATGGCGGCGTCCGCTGGCACGGGCAGGTGATGCTCGCGGAAGGCCTGTTGGGTGGCGAGGATCGCGCATGGGGCGCTGTCGGCGAGGGTGCCGTCGAAGTCAAAGAGGATGATGTTCGTGGGCATGGAGGCTCCGGGTTGGGGAAGTCAGGGGATGAAAAAACCGCGCAGGGCGCGGTTTTTTATGGTTCAGAACGGAATGTCGTCGTCGAAGTCCTGGTCGAGCGTCGGACCGCCGACGCCGCCGTTGTTGTTTTGTGGCGGCACGGGTTTGTTCGGCATCGGCGGTTGTTGTTGCGAGCGGTTGTTGCCGCCGCCGGGCGGCGCGCCGTAGTCTGGGTAGCCGTCGCCGTAGTTGTCGTCGAAACCGCCTTGTTGGCCGTAGCCGCCGTTGTTGCGGTTGTTGTTGTAGTTGCCGCCACCGCCGCCGAAGCTGCCTTCGCCGCCGCTGCGGCTGTCAAGCATTTGGATGTTGTCGGCGATGATTTCGGTGGTGTAGCGCTGTTGGCCGCTTTGGTCGGTCCATTTGCGGGTTTGCAGGCGGCCTTCGACGTAGAGTTTGCTGCCTTTGCGCGTGTATTGGCCAATGATTTCGGCGGTGCGGCGGTAGGCGACGACGCGGTGCCATTCGGTTTTTTCGCGTTTTTCGCCGGTGTTTTTGTCGTTCCAGGTCTCACTGGTGGCGATGGAGATGTTCGCGACCGGTTCGCCGTTGGGCATGTAGCGCATGTCCGGGTCGTTGCCCAGGTTGCCGATGAGTATGACTTTATTAACGCCTGCCATTTTGGGTGTTTCCTCGTGTGTGTAATGTGTGATTCAGGGCTGTTGTGCGCCGCGTAGTGTAGCGGTTTTGCCCGTTTTCAGCAAAAGGAGTGCGGCGAGGGCGCTCACTATGGCGAGGGTGATGAGTACCGCTGTTGGGCTTTGGTTTTGCCAGATGCGACCGCCGATCGCGCCGCCGGTAAAGCTGCCGATGAATTGGGCGCTGCTGTAGATGCCCATTGCTTTGCCGCGGCTGTCCGGCGCGGCGTTTTGCGCGACCCAGTGCGGCAGGCCGGTTTCGAGGCGGTAAAAGGCGATGAAGTACACGCTGAGGGCGAGGAGCAGCCAGGCGGTGTGATGGAGCGGTACGGCGAGCAGCGCGGCGCCGGCGGCAAGGATGAGGTAATTGACGCCGAAGGTGAGCGGGTGCGGGCAGTTTTTCGGCCGCATGCAGGCGAGCGCGATGAGGTTCGCGGGCAGGTACAGCCACCAGTGGTGGATTTTGTCGATGCCGCCGGCGACGATGAGCGGCGGCAGGACGAGGAAGGTGGCGGTGAAGATGGCGTGCAGGGTGAAGATGGTGGCAGCCGCCTGGTAAACGGGTTTAGCGTGGTATTGCGCGCCGCTCGCGGTCGGGCGGGCGACGGCAGGCAGGCGTAGTCCGGCGACAAGGGCAGCGGCGGCCATCAGCGCGATGAGAGCAAAGAGCCCGGCGACGCCCACCCAGCCCGCAAGCAGCGGGCCGAGGATGAGCGAGAGGACGAAGGCGATGCCGATGCTCGCGCCGAGGATGGCCATGGTTTTGCCGAGTTTTTCTGGCGGGGTGATGTCGGTGGCATAGGCGAGCGCGACGGCGGCGATCGCCCCCATGCCCTGCACGGCGCGAGCGACAATCATCATTTCGATGCTGGTCGCGCAGGCGGCGAGCAGGCTACCCGTGGTAAAGAGCGCGAGGCCACCGGCGATAACGGGTTTGCGCCCGTAGCGGTCGGAGAGCCAGCCGCAGGGGATTTGCAGCAGCCCCTGGCTTAAGCCGTAGATGCCGAGCGCGATGCCGACGAGGGTTTTGTTCGCGCCTGCCAGTTCGTTGGCGTAGAGGCTGAAGACGGGGAAAATCATGAAGAGGCCGAGCATCCGCGTGATGTAGATGGCGGTCAGGATGGCAACGCCGCGTTGCCAGGGTTGGCGGGTATCAGGCATCGAGCAGGCTCCGCACGTCGCGGGCGAAGGCGAGGCGGCCGGCGTCGCCCTGCAACCACGGCAGGACGGCATCGGCGCTGTCGTAGCAGGCGAATTGCAGCACGTCGCCGTCGCCCTGCAAAATCAGGCGGATAACGCCGTCCGCGTCGGCAAACGTCGCCTCCACATAATCAAAACCCGCTTCCAGCGCGTCCGCCAGCCGCGCCAAATCGGCGAGACTGTCGTGGCGGGCGGGGTCGGCGACAAAGCGGTACTCGCCGAAACCGTAAATGAGTTCAAACGTGAGGGCGTCCGCCGCGCGCGCGACCACGGCGAGCGAAAGCGGGCGGGAAAAATTCATGAAATGTTGCCCGGCGGGGCTGGTGTCTTGGTATGGCATGGGAAATCCTTACGGTACAATGCGCGCTCATTTTACCGAGGATTGAAAGATGGACTGGAATAAATTGGGACTGGTCGCCATTGGCGCCTACTTCATCTATCTGTTTTATCGCGAAGTCAAAAACGGCGGCTACAAGGCGCTACTCGAACGCTCGCGCAACGCGCCGCAGCACTGGGGTACCTTCGCCTTCCTGATGGTGATGATCGTGCTGTTCGTCATCCTCCTCATCCGCCTCTGATGCTGATCGACATCGGCTGCAACCTCGCCAGCTCGCGCCTGCTGCCGCACGTCAAGCGCATCCTGGCGGACGCGCGCCGCGCCGGAGTCGCCCAACAAATCATCACCGGCAGCGATGCGGCCAGCAACGAAACCGCGCTGGCGCTCGCCAATACGCACGCCGAACTCTACGCCACCGCCGGCTTCCACCCGCACCACGCCAACGACTGGCAAGCGCCGTCGCACCGCCTGCTATTACAAACCCTCGCCCGCGAGCCGCGCTGCGTTGCCGTCGGCGAAATGGGGCTGGACTACTTCCGCAACCTCGCCTTGCCCGCGAACCAGCGTCGTTGCTTCGCCGACCAGTTGGCGGTCGCCAAAACCGTCCAAAAACCCGTCTTCCTGCACGAACGCGAGGCCTTTGCCGACTTCAGCGCCATCTTGGGCGAAGCACTACCAGAACTCGCCGGCGCGGTTTGGCACTGCTTCACCGGCACGCGCGCGCAAATGGAAGCACTCGCCGAACGCGGCGT
>CAURAS010000205.1:0-3561 GCA_963522865.1 uncultured Cardiobacterium sp. | reverse complement strand
GGGTTGGTGCGGCGGTAGCGCTGTTCGCACCAGTTGGCGTGTTGTTCGAGCAGCGCGGGCAGGTCGTCGCAGGCGAGGATTTGGCTGTTTTGCGGCAGGTAGTCGAATAGGGTCGCGGTGTCGTCGTAGAAAAGCGGCAGGTAGTATTCGAGGCCTTGCGGTGTCTGGCCGTCGCTGATTTGTTGGTAGAGCGGGCTGTTCGTGATTTTTTCGCCGTAGTGCAGGCGGGCGTTCTGCCGGTAGCAGGTGCGCCCGGCGTCGGAGAGGTCGAGTTCGCTGCGCGGCAGGATGCTGATGCGCTCCAGTTTTTCCAGGGTGCGCTGGTCGGCAACGGCGAAGGTGCGGATGCTGTCGATGGTGTCGTCGAACCATTCGAGGCGGATGGGGTCGGGCGCGTTCATCGGGTAGAGATCGACGATGTTGCCGCGCGCAGCATATTCGCCCTTGCCGCTGATGTGGTGCGCGCTGCGCTGATAGCCCGCGTCATTGAGGCGCTGGATGAAGGTATTGCGCGCGAGGTGATCGCCGACGGCAAGGTGAATGCCGTATTTGTCGAGGTGGGTTTGCGGGCAGAGACGCTGACGCAGGGCGGCGGCGCTGGCAATGACGATGCCGTGCGTGCGCGTCGGCAACTCGGCCAGGACACGCAGGCGTTCGGCGACAAGATCGGGATGCGGCGTGTATTGGTCATACGGCAGCGTTTCCCAGTCGCTGAACCAGTAAAGCGAGGCGGGGTCGCCCAGCCAGTATTTGAGGTTTTCGTACCAGTATTCGCCGGTGCGCGCGTCGGGGGCGACAAGGAGCTGGACGTGTTTGCGCTCGGGTTGGCGGGTGAGGTTGTAGGGCAGGAAGGGGAGGTTCATGGGGGCAAGTTTTGTGGTTCACATTCGTCCGGAGTGTATAGCCCGGATACATAGGTAACCCCTGTGCGCAGACAGGGGTAGCAGCCAGGCGTTATAGCTTAGCAGATGGGTGATTTACATACACATCGAGCGCTCAGGTGTATGTAAAGAGCCATGAAAAAAAGCGCGACCGAAGCCGCGCTTTCTGTCTGCCCAAAGGGTCAGAACCAGCCTGCGTACAGGGTCAGGGCGAAAGCCGCGATCGTGACGAGGTAGCAGATGTTACGGAAGCGGTTGCCAATGTGGTAGTGCAGGTCGTGCAGCAGGTAGTAGAAGCGGTGTACGCCGTGCCACATCATCGAGAAGATGATGCCCGCGAGGACGAGATAGACGAATTTGTTGGCGACAAAGCCGTGGATGCTTTGGTAGAACTCCGCCGGGCTGCCGAGCCAGCCGAATGGCAGGGCGATGGACAGCACGATGATAATCGGCGCGAGTGCCAAGGCGGCGATGGTGCCGCCGACGGAGAACAGTCCCCAGTAGATCGGCTTGAAGTGGCGCAGGTGGCGGGCGTGTTCGTAGTTGAAGCGCCACCAGTAGGTTTTGTTTGCGGTTTTTTCGTTCATGGGTTGCTCCTTATGCCAGCCAGGCGACGATGATTAGCAGGATGACGAGTACGCCGCCAAATGCGCCCCAAGCACCACGGATAAGGACGTGGTCAGGGAGGAATTTTTCGCCGCGCTGGATGCGGATGGCTTTCGGCATGGCTTCAAACCAGGTTTTGCTGTTAAGCAGGGCGCCTGCGATGCCGGCGAGGTTGAGCAGGAACATGATGGGGTTCTTCTGCCAGGCGATCCAGCCGAGCCACGCTTCTTGGCTGCCGGCGAGGCAGGCGATGCCGTAGAAGAGGTTAAGGGCGGTGATGGCAGTGGTGATGGCGGTCGCTTCGCGCCACATGTACCAGATGTAGAAGCTGCTTTTTTTATACCAGCCGTCGGGCTGCTGGTGGATGTAGGGTTTGCGTGCCATGTCATGCCTCCTTCTTGTTTTTGGATACCATGCTCACTGCCCAGTACGGGGCGGCGGCGGCTTTTGCCTGCTGGATGGCGCCGGCCGGATCGACGTGTTTCGGGCAGACGTTGGAGCAGGCGCCGACGAAGGTGCATGGCCAAACGCCGTTTTCGTCGTTGAGCGCGCTGAAGCGGTATTTTTTGCCTTCGTCGCGGCTGTCGAGGTTGTAGCGCTGGGCGAGCGCTATCGCCGCCGGGCCGAGGAAGTCGGCGTTGATGCCGATTTGCGGGCAGGCCTGGTAGCAGAGCATGCAGTTGATGCACATGGTGTACTGCTTGAATTTCGCCAGCTGTTGCGGGGTTTGCAGGTATTCTTTTTCGGCAAGCGCGCGCGGGTTTTTGGTGATGATGAACGGGCTGACGGCGTTCAGTTTGTTGATGAACGGGTCGAGGTCAACGACCAGGTCTTTTTCAATCGGGAATTGATCGAGCGCGCCGATGGTGATTTCGCCAACGTCGGCAAATTCGCGGACGAAGGTGGAGCAGGCAAGGCGCGGTTCGCCGTTTACGACCATGCCGCAGGAGCCGCAGACTTCCATGCGACAGGACCAGCGGTAGGCGATGGTTGGGTCAAAATCGCCTTTGAGGAGGTCAAGGGCGTCCAAGATGGACATGTCCTGCGTCCATTCGATTTCAAAGGGTTGCGCCCAGGGTTTTTCGTCCTCGTCAGGACGGTAGCGCATCAGGTTGATTCGGATTTTGTTGCTCATGATGGGGTGCCTCTCAGTGGTTTGCCTTTTCTGCTTCTGCGCCGTACACCCGTTTCGCCGGTTGCGATTTGGTGATGCAGACGTCGCTGTAGGCAATTTCCGGTTTGTCGCCGTCGCGGCGGAAGGCGAGGGTGTGCTTAAGGAATTTGTCGTCGTCGCGCTCCGGATAGTCGAGGCGCTGGTGCGAACCGCGCGACTCGGTGCGGCTTTCGGCGGAGTAAATCATCGTTTCGGCGACGTCGAGCAGGTAACCCAGTTCGATGGTGGTCAGCCAGTCGGTGTTGAAGGTATCGCTGTGGTCGGTAACACGCACTTTGTCGTAACGCGCTTTCAGTTCGTTTAACTTGGCAATGGCGCGCTCGCTGTTCTCGGCGCTGCGGTAAATGCCGATTTCCGCTTCCATCATGCTGGTCAGCTCTTTGCGGATGTCGCTGGGTTTTTCCGTGCCGCCGCTGCGGTTCTTCAGCTCGGCAAATGGTTTCCAGGCGGCTTCCGCCATTGCGGCGAATTGCTCCTTGCTGGCGAAGTAGCCGGCGCTGCTCGCATGTTTCCAGGCGTCTTCCCCGGCAACCTTGCCGAAGACGCAGAGTTCGGCGAGCGAGTTGGAACCGAGGCGGTTCGCGCCGTGCAGGCCGACGGACGAACATTCACCGACGGCAAACAGCCCCTTGATGCGCGTTTCGCAGCGGGAATTGGTTTCAATGCCGCCCATGGTGTAGTGCGCGGTCGGGCGCACCGGAATTGGCTCATGCACCGGGTCCACGCCAACGAATTTCTTGGCGAGCGAGCAGATAAACGGCAGACGTTCGGTGAGATACGCCTCGCCAAGGTGGCGCAGGTCAAGGTTCACCACCGCGCCGCGCGGGTTATCAATGGTGCGCCCGGCTTTCCACTCGTGGTAGAAGGCTTGCGAGAGTTTGTCGCGCGGGCCGAGTTCCA
>CAURAS010000204.1:0-3619 GCA_963522865.1 uncultured Cardiobacterium sp. | reverse complement strand
CCGCCGACCATCATGAAAAAAGACAAAATCAACAAACTGCGTAGTAACCCCGGCGCCTTTGACGGCAACTTTGAAGCCGTCGTTGGCGGTCGCGTCGTCCGCCCCAGCGCAGTGGACTGGAGTGCGCCCGGCGCCACCAACTACCGCCTGCGGCAAAAACCCGGCGCACGCAACGCCCTCGGCCGCGTCAAATTCCTCTTCCCCAACAAACACGCCATCTACCTGCACGACACACCGAGCAAAAGCCTGTTTGGCCGTAACGACCGCGCCTTAAGCTCCGGCTGCGTCCGCCTGCAAAAACCCGAAGAATTTGCCAACATCCTCTTGCAAAACACCAACTGGTCGGCCGAGCGCATCAAAAAAGCGATGAACCAAGAAAAAGAACAATGGGTGAACACGCCGGAACAAACCCCGATTTACCTCGTGTACTGGACGACCTGGAGCGACCCGGACGGCAAAATCCAGACCGCAAACGACATCTACGGCAAAGACGGCGCCCTGCTGCAACAATACAAAAAAGCGCTGAACTAAGGAGGACACGATGAGCCAACACATCCCGCAAAACAGCTACAGCAAAGAAGAACTCCTCGCCAGCGGCCGCGGCGAAATCTTCGGCGCGGGCAACGCCCAACTGCCGCTGCCGAACATGCTGATGATGGACCGCATCATCCGCATCACCGACGACGGCGGCAAATACGGCAAAGGCGAAATCATCGCCGAACTGGACGTCCACCCCGACCTCTGGTTTTTTGACTGCCACTTCCAGGGCGACCCGGTCATGCCCGGTTGCTTGGGACTCGACGCCATGTGGCAACTCGTTGGCTTCTTCCTCGCCTGGAAAGGCGGCGCCGGACGCGGCCGCGCGCTCGGCTGTGGCGAAGTCAAATTCACCGGACAAGTCCTGCCGACCCATAAAAAAATCACCTACCACATCGACATCAAGCGCACCATCATGCGCCAACTGGTACTCGGCATCGCCGACGGCACCATGTCCGTGGATGGCACAGCCATCTACCACGGCACCGACCTCAAAGTCGGCCTGTTCACCAGTACCGACCAATTCTGAAGCGAGAACCAAACCATGCACGCCATGCGCTACGCAATCACCCTGCCCAGCGATTACAACATGACGATTATCCGCGAACGGGTCGCAAAATCCGGGCATCTCATGGACGGTTTTCAAGACCTGCTGTTCAAGGCCTACCTCATTTCCGAAAAAGCGACGGGTGCCTTGCAAAACAGCTACAGCCCGCTCTACGTCTGAAAAGCCGCGGCAGGCATGAACAAATTTATCTTCGCCGGTTACTTTGACAACATCCTGCGGGATTTCGGCTGGCAACACATCGAAATAGGCGTTGCCGCCAGTACCGCGCTGACCGATGCATTCAAAGACAGCAAATACATCACCGAAGAAATCGCTGCGATTAACCCGACAACCAGCCTGAAAAACCACAAACTCCAGGCACAACCCCAAAATGACGAAACCGGCAAACTGGTCGTCTATGACCCGGACAAATGGCAACAAGCCCTCTTCACCTTCTATCGGGACAAGCCCGAAACCGAAAAAACGCGCTATGAAATATTGCACCTATCCATGTAACCAGGAGAACCCCCAAACATGAAACGCGTCGTCGTCACCGGCATGGGCATCGTCTCCAGTATCGGCAACAATTGCAAAGAAGTACTGGCCTCGCTGCAACAACTCAAATCCGGCATCAAGCACAACCCCGTGTACGCCGAAATGGGGCTGCGTTCCCAAGTCGAAGGCAGCATCAACATCGACACCAAAGCGCACATCGACCGCAAAATCCTGCGCTTCATGGGTGATGCCGCCGCCTACTGCTACATCGCCATGAAAGAAGCGATTGAGCAGGCGCGCCTTCTGCCCGAACACATCTCCAACATCCGCACCGGCCTCGTCGTCGGCACCGGCGGCGCGACCCCGTCGGCACAAGTCGAAGCGGCGGATACCCTGCGCGCGAGCGGCGTCAAACGCATCGGCCCCTACGCCGTCACCAAAACCATGGCGTCCACCACCTCCGCCTGCCTGGCCACACCCTTCCAAATCAAAGGCGTGAACTACTCCATCAGCTCCGCCTGCTCCACCAGCGCGCACTGCATCGGCCACGCCGCCGAACTCATCCAGATGGGCAAACAAGACATCGTCTTTGCCGGTGGCGGCGAAGAAGTACACTGGGCGCTGACCAGCATGTTTGACGCCATGGGCGCGCTTTCCACCAACTACACCGACACCCCGGCCACCGCCTCGCGCGCCTACGATGCCAACCGCGACGGCTTCGTCATCTCCGGCGGCGGCAGCATCCTCGTCCTCGAAGAATACGAACACGCCAAAGCACGCGGCGCGA
This sequence comes from uncultured Cardiobacterium sp., assembly GCA_963522865.1. Classification (GTDB taxonomy): domain Bacteria; phylum Pseudomonadota; class Gammaproteobacteria; order Cardiobacteriales; family Cardiobacteriaceae; genus Cardiobacterium. The sequence continues at coordinate 1,253 of CAURAS010000204.1, read as the reverse complement.
CCATCATCGCCGAACTCACCGGCTACGGCGCGACCTCGGACGGCTACGACATGGTACAACCCTCTGGCGAAGGCGCGGTGCGCTGCATGCAAATGGCACTCGCCGAACACGGCGGCGACGTGGACTACATCAACGCGCACGGCACCTCGACCCCGGTCGGCGATACCCGCGAACTCGAAGCCATCAAAACCGCCTTTGCGGGCAAGACCGTGCCGCCCATCAGCTCGACCAAATCCCTCACCGGTCACGCCTTGGGCGCCGCGGGCGCAAACGAAGCCATCTACTCGCTGCTAATGCTGCAAAACGGCTTCCTCGCCGCTTCGGCACACATCAAAACCCTCGATCCGAACGCCGGCGACCTGCCCATCCTGCGCGAAAACCGCGCCCAGCCGCTCAATGCCGTGATGAGCAACAGCTTCGGCTTCGGCGGCACCAACGCAACCCTCATCTTCAGCCGTGTCCAAGACTAAAACCCGCCTCGGCCTGATAGCGCTTGCCGCCCTGCTCATCGCGGGCGGCAGCATCGCATGGGCACAATACGCCACCGGCAGCGAAGAAGCCGTGCGCCCCGAACCACCGCCTGCGGGCAAAATCACCCAACAGCCCGCAGAAAACAGCGACACCGCAGCCGCCCCTGCGGTGAACAAAAAAAACGAAAAACCGGCCGAAGAAAAACTGCCGGGTGCGGGTGACGACCTGGACGCCTACGCCGCCGCACAAATCGTCGCCCAGGCACAAGCCGCCAACGCGGCCAAAGAAGCTGCGGCAGCACCCACCCTCGAACCAGCTGCCGCACTGCCCGACAGCGCGGCGACAAACGAAACCGGCGCCGCATCCGCGGCAGGGCAGGGCGGAGAAACCCCGGCTCCCGCCGTTACCAGCGAAGGCGAAACAGCCACAGACGAACACAGCGACGACAACGTCGCCCTGCTGCCCGTCGAAAAACTCAGCCCGCCACCCGAACCGCCGGTGCAGACCGAAACCGTCGTCGTCGAACAAGCCATCTACCGCTGCCCCAAAGGCAAAAGCTACATCTACGTCGATGCCGACAAACGCAAAGGCTACAGCCGCTGCACCCTCTTCCGCGCCGAAAAAACCGAAGAAGTCCCGGTCGGCAGCAGCCCAAGCACCGCCGCGCCGACTGGCGGCAATCCCAACAACTGTAGCGGCACCCTGCAATACAAAGGCAGCACCTACCTTTTCATGGAGCACCAACCCTGCCCCATCCCGGACAGCGTCTTCCAGCGCCTCAC
>CAURAS010000203.1:0-3622 GCA_963522865.1 uncultured Cardiobacterium sp. | reverse complement strand
GTCTGGTTGGTGGGGTTGGCGAGGTGGTAGGGCAGGGCGCTTTCGCGTTCGTTGATGGCGGCGCTTTCGTCTTGTTGGACGCGCAGCGGGGTGAGCAGGACTTGCGGCACAATGCCCTGCGCCTGGATGGAGTTGCCCGACGGCGTGTAGTACTGCGCGGTGGTGAGTTTGACCGCGCCGCCGTGGTAGAGCGGGATGACGGTCTGCACGCTGCCTTTGCCGAAGGTCGGCTGGCCGACAATGACCGCGCGCCGCTGGTCTTGCAGCGCGCCGGCGACGATTTCCGCGCCCGATGCCGAGCCTTCGTCCACGAGGACGACGATGGGCAGGCCGGCGAGGATGTCGCCGTCGCTGGCGATGTATTGTTCTTCCTGGTCGGGATCGCGGCCGCGCACGTAGAGGATGGGGCCGCTATTGAGGAAGAGGTCGGCGGTGGCGACCGCGCTGTCGAGGTAGCCGCCGGGGTTGTTGCGCAGGTCGATGACCGCGCCGCGCAGGGTGTGTTTGACGCGCAGCGCCGCCACTTCTTTTTCGAGGGCGTCGGTGGTGTCGTCCTGGAACTGGCTGATGCGCAGGTAGGCGTATTCGTCGCCGAGCATGCGCGAGCTGACGCTGCTGGTGGCGATGATTTCGCGCAGGAGGTTGTATTCGGTGATGCCGTCGCCGCGCTGCACGACGAGTTTCACTTCGGTGCCGGCTTCGCCTTCGAGCAGGCGCGAGGTTTCGCCGAGGGTAAGGTCGGAGACGTTCTGTCCGTTCACCTGGGCGATGATGTCGCCGCTCTGGATACCGGCGCGCGCGGCAGGCGAGCCTTCAATGGCGGAGACGACGCGCATCGAGCCGGCTTTGATGTCCAGCACGACGCCGATGCCCGCGTACTGGCCGTCGCTTTGTCGTTCAAATTCCTGGTATTCCTTGTCATTCATGTAGGCGGAATGCGGGTCGAGGCGGGCGAGCATGCCGCGGATGGCGTTCTCCATCAGCACTTCGTTGCTCACGGTTTCGATGTAGTTGCTTTTCACTGTGTCGAAAACGTCCACGAAGGTTTTGAGCGCGTCAAAGGGGATGTCGTCGCTGGCGTTTTCGTTATCCAGCGAGGTCAGGGTGAGGTCGATATTGGCGGGGGGATTAGCGGGCGGATTGGCGGGCGGGGTGGCGGTTTGGGCGTAAATCAGGGCGGAGAATATGGCCGCAATGAGCGGGAGATAGCGGAATTTCATGAATTATCCAATGGGGGCGAATGGGCGCATAAGAATATCGCCAAACCCGCTTTCTTGCCACTTCGCTATAATGCGCGCGATTTCAGCGCCATTACGGGACACACACATGCAAAACGCCATTCTCGCCCTTGCCGACGGCAGCGTCTTCCGCGGACGCGCCATTGGCGCCGACGGCATCCGCTGCGGCGAACTCGTCTTCAACACCGCCATGACCGGCTATCAGGAAATCCTCACCGACCCTTCCTATGCCGGACAAATCGTCACCCTGACCTACCCGCACATCGGCAACACCGGCGTGAACGCGCTGGACGTCGAATCCGGCGCGCTGCAAGCGGCGGGACTGGTGGTGCGCGACGCGCCTGCGACTTACAGCTCCTGGCGCGCCAGCGGCTCGCTTTCGGATTACCTACGCGCGCACGGCATCATCGGTATCGCCGACGTCGATACCCGCGAAATCACCCGCCGCCTGCGCACGCACGGCGCGCAAAACGCCTGCCTGATGGCGGGCGAGATTGACGAAGTCGCCGCCATCGCCGCCGCCCGCGCCCATCCCTCGATGAGCGGGCAAGACCTGGCAAGCGGCATCGGCATCAAGAGCGCGCAAGCGTGGACGGAAAGCGTCTGGGACGCCACCCGCGATTGCTACCCGGAACAAGCGGATGGCGCCTGTCACGTCGTCGCCTACGACTACGGCATCAAGGCGAACATCCTGCGCCTGCTCGTCGCCAGCGGCTGCCGCGTCACCCTCGTGCCAGCAGCGACCAGCGCCGAAGAAGCGCTTGCGCTTGCGCCGGACGGCATCTTCCTCTCCAACGGCCCCGGCGACCCCGAACCGATGACCGGCGCCATTGCCACCATCCGCGAATTTCTGGCGCGCAAAATCCCGGTGTTCGGTATCTGCCTCGGCCACCAACTGCTTGGTCTTGCCTGTGGCGCGCAGACCGTGAAAATGAAATTCGGCCACCACGGCGCCAACCACCCGGTGCAAGACCTTGCCAGCGGGCGGGTGATGATAACCTCGCAAAACCACGGCTTTGCCGTTGATGAAGCGACCCTGCCGGACAACGTGCGCGCCACCCACCGCTCGCTCTTTGATGGCTCGCTGCAAGGCCTCGCCTTCACCGACCGCCCCGTCTTCGCCTTCCAGGGGCACCCGGAAGCCAGCCCCGGCCCGCATGACGCCGAAATCCTCTTTGCGCAGTTCGTCGAGGCGATGCGGGCGCAGCGGGCGTCATGATTGTTATCCCCCTCTGCTATACGGCATGTGGGCATACTGGTTCATCCGCTATCAGTGGGTGGTACACAGCGATATGCACTATCTTGAGGCCTGCATTGCCAACCCGCATCCTTCTGGCAATGGCGGTTGCCTCGGCAGCCATCAGAATCCCGGAACGTTTCCTGTGGCAGTTCTGCGAATTATCCACCTGGGATTCAGACAGCGTGGAAACCCTCATGGGTACCACCACAAGCGGCTGGCGCTTCAATCTGCATATCTGGATACAGGGTTTTGGCAACCTGGGTAGCGACATCATCAAAATCACCTGCCCAATCATATACCCCGCTTATTGTCTGATTCACTGGGGAATAAAAAATGGCGGCAGAAAAACTGACCGCGCAAAGCGCAAAAAAGCCCGCATTGGCGGGCTTTTTTCTGCTCGGGCGGCTGCTTACCAGCTGTTGCCGCCGAAGGAGCGGCCATTGCCGCCACCGAAGCGGTCGCGGCGCGGTGGGCGTTCTTCGCGCGGACGGGCTTCGTTGATTTTCAGCGGGCGGCCACCGAGATCTTTGCCGTTCAAGGCATCAATGGCGCGCAGACCAGCGCTGTTGTCTTCCATTTCAACGAAGCCGAAGCCTTTGCTGCGGCCGCTGTCGCGGTCTTTGATGATAGTTACGTTGCTGACGGTGCCGTGCGCGGAAAAGAGGTCGCGCAGTTCTTGTTCCGAGGCTTGGTAGGAGAGGTTGCCAACGTAGATGTTGATCATGGTTTTTCCTTTGTATTCATGCGTTATTAAACTCAAACTCCCGAAACCCAACGCATGATTACGACAGTATTCTGCCCGACGGCAAAATTTTTGGGCGCCTCCCTGCGCCGGAAAGGCGCGTACATTCGGCTTTTGCTGGGGAAATGTCAAGCGGATTTGTACGCGCGGTCTTGTGTTTTGTATTTCCGGCGGTTTTGTCTGTGGCGGCCGGTATTATTTACATACAGTTGAGCGCTCGATGTGTATGTAAACGCTTCCTCAGGTTTGTGGAAAGAGCGCTTCCAATACTTGTGCCAGGCCGTCTTCGGCGTTCGTGGCAGTCACGTGGCGCACTTGCGCCTTGATGTCGTCCGGGGCGTTGCCCATCGCCACGCTGTAGCCGGCGTAGCGCAGCATGTCGAGGTCGTTGTAGTTGTCGCC
>CAURAS010000202.1:0-3636 GCA_963522865.1 uncultured Cardiobacterium sp. | reverse complement strand
CCGTACAAACGTGTACGGTCTTCGGCGGCGCGCCTTGTACTTTATGCGTATCGCGATAAATGGATTGCTGGCGATCGTGGTTTATACATACACCTCGAGCGCTCAAGTGTATGTAAATAGGAAATGTGGGTTATCAGCGATGGCGGCGGAATGCCCAGTATTTGCCAGCGACGAAGCTGAAGACGGTAACGGCGAGGGTAACGGCGAACCACAGCGGTAGGTAGTACGCTGCGCCGCACCAGGCGAGGCCGAGGGCGAACAGCGCCTGGTTGGCGGCAAAGCCGGTGAGCGACACCGCTAGCCAGCGCAGGACGCTGTCGTGCCAGTGCGCGCTGCTGTGCCGGAAGGTGAGGCGGTAGTGGCCGGCGAAGCTGACGGTAAAAGCAACGGCAAAGGCAAAGACGTTCGCGGTCAGCGGTGGGACGTGCGCGCCTTCAACGGCAAGCGCCAGTACGGCGAAGTGTACGGCAGCGGCTGTCGCGCCGACGAGGAGGAAATAGCCCCCTTGCGTGGCGGTCGTAGTTCGCGCGTTAGGGGGATTTTTCATGGATGTGTCCGGCTTCAATAGGCAACCGCTGATGGTTAGCAAGCGTCGCGGGTATGTTTGAGTAGGGCATCGCGTTCGTTGTTGGCATTGAGCAGCGCGGCGATTTGTTCGCCGGTTTCGCCAAGGATACGGTTCGGCTGAGGTCGGCGGCACGCCAGTTTCGCCGCAGCGCGGCATTTTACGCGCAACTATGGTCGGTCGCGCCAGACCGGCATCTACCTAGGCGGGGAAGATACATGAAAGACGGTGGAAAACTGTCTGCAGCGGCAACATCGAGGCGATTAGCGGGCAAGCAGTCGGACTGCATCGGTGTAATGACTACAGCCTGTTTTTTTAGACGGCCTCTGCCTGCCCACCCATCAGCCTGATGATTTCCTGCAAGGCCGCTAGTTCGCGCTCTTTCTGCGCCAGCATTTCCGCTTGGTGTTTTACTGTCAGTTGCAGCTTATCGATTTCAGGGTGATGAAACCAAAGATATGCCCGCATCCGGCAGGGCTACCTACTACGGCAATGCCATCCGCTACGACAGCGTTAGCGATGACGCGCTGCGCGTGGACGGCGCCACTACGATCAATGTGGATTTCGCTGCCAAAACGGTGAACGGCACAATTGCAATGCCCGGTCTGCGCCGCGACATCACGCTCAACACCGGTCGCATCAATGGCACATCGTATGCCGGCCGTGCGAGCGTATCCGGGGATAACAGCGGTCGCTACCAAGGTGGTTTCTTCGGTGAAAACGCCAAGGAAACAGCGGGCATGGTCGAATTCGATAACACTTCGCTGAATACCGCCTTCGGCGGCACGCGTTATTGATTAGGGTACGGTGTCTTCACTGAAGTCGCCTCGTCGTAAAGCGGCGGAAAGTGTGGGCGAAAAACATGCATCCGCACGCATCGTCTATGTCTCCTGCAACCCCAGCAGTCATGACAGCGACAACCGCGACAGCGACCATCTGCCGCGGCTGATTGAACGGGTGGATTAGTGGGCGAGTGAAGCCCCTCCTCCCATGCAGGACTGGAATAGTGGTCATATCTATAAACACCAACAGCCGGACTTTGTCTGGCTTTTTTTATGCCTCCCGAATTACTCCGGCTTCAATATGCAACCGCTGATGGTCTGCAAGCGCGGCGGGCAGTTCGAGGTCGCCGTCAATGTGGGTGATGTAGAGTTGCGACGGGCTGTTGGCGAGGAATTGCAGCAGTTTTTGTTGGCGGGGGCGGTCGAGTTCGGCGGCGATGTCGTCGATGAGGATGACCGGGGCGGTGCCGCTGTCGGCGGTAATCAGCCGGGTTTGTGCGAGGATGAGGGCGCAGATGAGGGTTTTTTGTTGGCCGCGCGAGTAGTGGTGCGCGACGTCGCGTCCGCCCGCGTGGTAGCGGATGTCGGCGCGGTGGATGCCGTCGCGGGTGTGTTTGAGCAGCGCGTCGCGTTCGTTGTTGGCATCGAGCAGCGCAGCGAGCGGTTGGTCGGCTTGCCAGCCGCGCTGGTAGTGGATGTGGATGCGGTCAAAGCCGCCCAGTTCGGCGTGGTAGGTGTTGAGCGTCGTTTCGAGTGTGGCGAGGTATGCTTGACGCAGCGCGTCAATTTGTTCGCCGGTTTCGCCGAGGATGCGGTTCCAGGGGCTGAGGTCGGCCGTGCGCCAGTTTTGCCGCAGCGCGGCGTTGCGGTTTTTCAGCGCGTAGTTGTAGCGCTGCCAGGCGGGGAGGAAGGCGGGGCTGTGGTAATAGAGGCCGTAGTCGAGGTAGCGGCGGCGGTGTTCCGGGCCTTGGTCGATATGGGCGAAGTTGTCGCTGTTCAGGATTTGTACCGGGGTGAGGGCGGCGAGGGCGGCGAGGTTTTTCAGGTTTTGTCCGTCCAGGCGCAGGCGGTGTTCGCGCGCGCTTTTTTCAATGCCGAGCAGGTGTTCTTCGCCGTTTTTTTCGATGCGGGCGATGAGGCGCAGATACGGCTGGTCGTGGGCGATGAGGTGGCGTGTCTGGTTTTCGCGGAAGGACTTGCCGCGTCCTAACAGGTAGATGGCTTCAAGTAGCGCGGTTTTGCCGCTGCCGTTGGCGCCGCTGATGAGGGTGCAGCGCGGGTGCAGGTCGAGGGTGGTGGTGGCGAGGTTGCGGTGGTTGTCCAGCCGCAGTTGGCGGATGCGGCTCATGCGGCGTCGCTGCGGTATTGCAGCGCTTCGGCAAGGTGGGCGCGGCTGACGCTGGCGCTGTCCGCGAGGTCGGCGATGGTGCGCGCCACTTTGAGGATGCGCTGGTAGCTGCGCATCGAGAGGTGCATGCGTTCGGCGGCGCGGTCGAGCAGCGGCAGGACGTCGTCTTCGGCGTGTAGGTGCTGGTTGAGGGTGCTGCCGCTGAGGTCGGCATTGGCGCAGCCTTGGCGACGCAGTTGGCGGGCACGTGCCGCTTCGCTTTGTGCGCGCAGGTGGGCGCTGGTTTCGCCGGGGCTGTGTTGTTCCCGCAGTTGCGCCGGCGTCAGGCGGGCGACGGTGAGGTGGATGTCGATGCGGTCAAGCAGCGGCCCGGAGATTTTTTGCCGGTAACGCGCGATTTGGTCGGGGGTGTCGCTGCAGGCGCGTTCGGGGTCGCCGTGGTAGCCGCAGGGGCAGGGGTTCATCGCGGCGATGAGTTGGAAGCGCGCGGGGAAGTCGCTTTTCATCGCGGCACGGCTGATGGTGATGTGGCCATTTTCCAGCGGCTCGCGAAGCATTTCGAGGACGCGGCGGTCAAATTCGGGCAGCTCGTCGAGGAAGAGGACGCCGTGGTGGGCAAGGCTGATTTCGCCCGGCTTGGGGATGGAGCCGCCGCCGACGAGCGCGGTGGCGGAGCTGCTGTGGTGCGGCGCGCGGTAGGGGCGCTGCCGCCAGTCGGCGGGGTTGAAGCCGCTGCCGGCGAGCGAGCGGATGGCGGCACTCTCTATCGCCTCTGCGTCGCTCATCGCGGGCAGGATGCCAGGGAAGCGCTGCGCCAACATGGATTTGCCGGTGCCGGGCGGGCCGCTCATCAGCACGTGATGACCGCCGGCGGCAGCGACGAGCAGGGCGCGTTTTGCCTGGTGCTGGCCGATGACGTCGCTGTAGTCGGGGTATTGGCG
>CAURAS010000201.1:0-3672 GCA_963522865.1 uncultured Cardiobacterium sp. | reverse complement strand
CATGTTAAGTATTTCCTGTCATCCATTGTAAGGCCGCGGCATTGTAGCGTTATTCATGGTCGCATTCCATAGAATTACCAGCCGCCGCGCTCGCGCATGGACACGATTTCGTTGCCGGCGACGATGAAGTGGTCAAGCAGGCGAATCTCCATCAGCGCCAGCGCGTTATCAAGGTGGCGCGTGGTTTCGCGGTCTGCGCGCGACGGCGTGGCGCTGCCCGCCGGGTGGTTGTGCGCGAGGATGACGGCGGCGGCATGATGGTGCAGCGCGCTGGCAATCAGCTGACGCACCGGTACGGATACTTGCGCCGCCGCGCCCGCAGCCAAGCGCTCAAAGGCGATGAAGCCGTGTTGTTGGTTCAAAAACAGCACGCCGAACGCCTCCAGCGCCTGCCCCTTGAACTGCATCAAGAGATAATCGCGCACATCGTCCGCCGATTTGAACGACCACGACGGCTGCCGCATTTCCTCGCGCATGAAGCGCCGCGCCAGCTCCGTCACCGCGAGAATCTCCGCCGTCTTCGCCTTGCCGAGACCGCGCACCGCCTGCAAATCGGCGGCGCGACTGTTGAACAGCCCGACCAGCCCGCCGCGCACCCGCAGCAGTTCACGCGAAAATTCCAGCACATTGCTGCCCTTGCTGCCGGTGCGCAGCAAAATGGCGAGCAGCTCATAATCGGCCAGCGCCTGCGCGCCGTTGTGCAACATCCGCTCGCGCGGCATATCCGTTGAGTTTGCAACCTCATCCATTACAATGCCCCTTTTCCTTGAAGGGGGCGCATTATGGCGCAAAACATCCTCATCGGCATCAGCGGCGGCATCGCCGCCTACAAAATTCCGCAGCTCGTCCGGCTTCTGAAAAAACAAGGCGATAACGTGCGCATCGTCATGAGCGAACACGCGCACGAATTCGTCACCGCCACCACCCTGCAAGCCGTTTCCGGCGAGGCGGTGCGCGACGCCCTCTTTGACCCCGCCGCCGAACAGGGCATGGGGCACATCGAACTCGCACGCTGGGCGGACGCCTACCTCATCGCCCCGGCGAGCGCCAACACCCTCGGCAAACTGGCGCACGGCATCGCCGACAACCTCTTGACCACCCTCTACCTCGCCACTAACGCGCGCGTCCTCATTGCGCCGGCGATGAACTGCCACATGCTCGCGCATCCAGCGGTGCAGGCGAACCTCGCCACCCTCGCCGCGCGACCGAACCACCGCGTCATCCCCAGCGACAGCGGCGCGCAAGCCTGCGGCGACGTCGGCGCCGGACGCCTGCCCGAACCGGAAACCCTGCTGCAATACCTCAACCAGAGCGACACGCAAGACTGGCGCGGCATCCGCCTCACCGTCACCGCCGGGCCGACGCGCGAAGCCATTGACCCGGTGCGCTACCTCACGAACCACAGCAGCGGCAAAATGGGCTACGCGCTTGCTGCCGCCGCTGCCCGCCGCGGCGCGGACGTCACCCTCATCAGCGGCCCGACCGCCCTGCCCTGCCCCGCGGGCGTTACCCGCCTTGATATCACCAGCGCCGCCGACATGCTCGCCGCTTCGCTCGCCCACCCCGGCGACATCTACATCGCCGCCGCTGCCGTCGCCGACTACCGCGTCGCCCAGCCTGCCGCGCACAAACAAAAAAAACAGGGTGATGCCGGGCTTACCCTGCAACTCGTGCAGAACCCCGACATCGTCGCCACCATCGCCGCATTGCGCGAAAACCGCCCCTACACCGTCGGCTTTGCCGCCGAAACCGACAACGTCCTCGCCTACGCCCGCGACAAACGCGCGCGCAAAAACCTCGACCTCATCATCGCCAACGACGTGAGCCGGGACGTCTTCGGCGCCGATGACAACGCCGCGGCCCTCATCGCGGAAGACGGCGAAACCACCCTGCCGCGCCAGGCGAAAACCACGCTGGCCGACACCCTGCTCACCCACATCCTTGCCCACTGGAAACGCCCATGAACAGCCTTGACCTGAAAATCCTCGACCCGCGCGTCGGCAACACCATCCAGCTCCCCGCCTACGCCACCCCCGGCAGCGCGGCGATGGACCTGCGCGCCGTCTTCGAAGGCGACAACTACACCGTCGCCCCCGGCGCAACCGCGCTCATCGGCACCGGACTCGCCATCCACCTCGCCGACCCTGGCTACTGCGCCCTCATCCTGCCCCGCTCCGGCCTCGGCCACAAACACGGCCTGGTACTGGGCAACCTTACCGGCCTCATCGACAGCGACTACCAGGGCGAACTAAAAATCTCCGTCTGGAACCGCAGCAACGCGCCCTACACCATCGCCCTCGGCGAGCGCATCGCGCAACTGCTCATCCAGCCCGTCGCCCGCCCCGCGCTCAACCTCGTGGACGACTTCCCCGACAGCACACGCGGCAGCGGCGGCTTCGGCCACACCGGCAGCCACTAACCATTCACAAACAATGTTTGCCAACAAACTGCCGATTAACATCGAAGACCTGCTGCACCAGCGCCGCGTGGAAAGCGAGCGGATTGAATACAAAGAAAGCTGGAATCCCGAAGCGGTGCTGCATGCCATCTGCGCCTTTGCCAACGACTTTCACAATCTGGGCAGCGGCTACATCATCATCGGCGTGCGCGAACAAAACACCGACCAAGATAAACCCGCATCAGGACTGGATTTCCCGGCTCCGACCGACCTAGATACCGTACAAGTTACCGTACAAGCTGGCGACCTAGTTGAAAAAACCATTTTGCGCTTACTAGAACCGCTGCAACATGAACCATTAAGCGTCGTAGAACTACTGGACAAACTATCCATCAGACATAGAGCAAGTTTCAGAACAACCTATCTGGTTCCCGCATTGACACAAAACCTGGTCGAAATGACCTTGCCTGACAAACCCAAAAGCCCCAACCAAAAATACCGCCTGACCGCCAAAGGGCGGGCATTACTACAACGCACAAAAGCCCCCCGATAACCCATCCACCAACACGCAAAAACCATGAACCTCGACAAACAAAAAATCCTCATCACCGGCGGCACTACCGGCATCGGCGCGGCGCTTGTCGCCCAGCTCCAAAACCACGGCGCCCGCGTCATCACCTGCGCCCGCCACCTCCCCGAACAGCCGCTGCCCGGCGTCGTTTACCGTCGCTGCGACCTCGCATCCTCTGCCGAACGCGCCACCCTCATCGCCTGGATAGAAAACGAACACCCCGACATCGCCGCCCTTATCAATAACGCTGCGATGCAACACCCGCTCGATTTCATCCATGACACACAGCAGCAACTACAAACCACCCTCGCGCAAGAACTGGCGCTCAACCTCGAAGCGCCCATCGCCCTTGCTGCCGGACTGCTGCCCGTGCTCGCGCAAAACCCCTGGGGCGCCATCATCAACATCACCACCGCCCTTGCGCTCGCGCCGAAAAAAAGCGCGCCGGTGTACTGCGCCAGCAAGGCCGGGCTACACAACTTCACCCGCGCCCTGCGTTACCAGACCGAAGCTGCTGCGCCACACATCCAGGTACAAGAAATCATCCCGCCGCTCGTTGCCACCCGCATGACCGCCGGACGCGGCACCGGCAAAATGACACCAGACGCAGTCGCCACCGCTATCATCCGCGCTATTGAACGCGGTGATAGCGAACACTACATTGGCAAAACCCACCTGCTCAAATGGCTGCTGCGCCTTGCGC
>CAURAS010000200.1:0-3694 GCA_963522865.1 uncultured Cardiobacterium sp. | reverse complement strand
CGCACAAAGAAACCATCCTCGGCAAACGCATGACCGAATGGTTCGCCGCCGAGCCGAACCGCGTCGCCGACTGGCCGCTGCAAAACGCCGGCATCTACCTCGACCATTCCCACAACCACATCAACGCGCAGACCAAGGCGTTGTGGCAGCAGTGGGTCGATGAAGCAGGCGTCGCCGCAGGCATCGCCGCCATCACCCGTGGCGACAATGTAAACACCGGCGAACACCGCCCGGCGCTGCACCACCGCCTGCGCGCGCCTGCCGACCAGCCCTTCGTCGTCAATGGCGAAGACGTCAGCCCGCACATCCGCGCCGTGCGCGAGCGCATGAAAGCCATCAGCGAGCGCGTGCGCGGCGGCGAGTGGAAAGGCTTTGACGGTCAAGCAATTACCGACGTCATCCACATCGGCATCGGCGGCTCCGAACTCGGCCCGCGCCTGCTCTGCACCGCCTTCAAGCACCTCGCCGACGACCGTATCCGCGTCCACTTCCTCGCCACACCCGACCCGGTGAAAATCAGCGAGCTGAAACGCCGCCTCAACCCGGCAACGACGCTGCTGATTGTCGCCTCCAAGAGTTTCGGCACCGAAGAAACGCTGTCGAATGCGGGCTACATGCGCGAATGGCTACGCGCCGCCGGTGGCGAAAAAGCCGACGGGCAGATGATCGCCCTTTCCGCCAACGTCGATAAAGCCGCCGCCTTTGGCATTGCCGCCGAGCGCGTGCTGCCGTTCTGGGACTGGGTCGGCGGCCGCTTCTCGCTGTGGTCGGCCATCAGCCTGCCGTTCATCCTGCAAAACGGCTACAGCGCTTACGAACAGCTCCTCGCGGGCGCGCACGAAATGGACAAACACTTCCAGACTGCGCCGCTCATGGCCAACATGCCCGTGTGGCTGGCGACGCTGGAAGCCTGGTACAACCACTACTTCAACTGGAACAACCGCGCCGTCATCACCTACTGCAACCCGATGGAGCCCTTCCCGCAATACCTGCAACAGCTCGACATGGAAAGCCTCGGCAAACGCGCCAACCGCGAAGGCAAAGCGCTGACTAAACCAAGCGGCATCATCGTCTGGGGCGGCACTGGGACAGAGGCGCAGCACGCCTTCTTCCAGCTCATCCACCAAGGGCAGCGCAACATCCCGATTGACTTCGTTACCATCAAAACGCCGCCGAAAGGCTACGAAGACGCGCAACGCATCATCCACGGTCACTGCACCGCACAGGCCGAAGCGCTGATGCGCGGCCGCGACGAAAGCGACCTGCAAAACATCCCCGAAGCCGAACGCTACCAGCGCACCTGCCCCGGCAACCGTCCGAGTACCACCATCATCCTGGACGCACTGACCCCGGCCTGTCTCGGCGCGTTCATCGCCCTCTACGAGCACAAAGTCACGGTGCAAGCCATCCTCTACGACGTGAACGCCTACGACCAATGGGGCGTTGAGCTCGGCAAAGTGCTGGCAAAAGGGACGGAGGCGAGCCTCGCCGGCAAAACCGGCGAACATGACCCGTCCACCACTGCCATCATTGACTATTTGAAGTCATGAGCGCTTCCGACGATTTACATACACGACGAGCGCTCAGGTGTATGTAAACAGGCGCATCATGCCACCACACAGAAGCCGGGTTCGCCCGGCTTCATTGCGTCTGCGCATAACGCCTACCGCAGCAGAGAATATCCAATATGGCAATCCTCAAGCCTCATACGGCGAGGCGATGCAACACCGTATGGAGCTTGGCGTGGATTGCTATACATACACCTGAGCGCTCGATCTGTATGTATAACTATCCCACGTATTCCATACAACCTCACCTTCTCTTCCGCAGAAGAAAGGACTTTTCTTCTGCGATTTGTTGCCTGGAATACCAATATGGCCCGCTATATAACGAACCACCGCCAAGCGTTGCCCGCCGCTTTCGTGTATGATTTCCGCACTGTAATTCCCGTTTTTGTAACTATGAAATATTTGACGCTTTTTTTTATCCTCTGCGCCACGGCGGCGCTCGCGAAGGACCCTGACAAGGTAAATGTATGGAGTATGCAACGCGCGCCCGTCGGCACCACGCCGCAAGCGGTCGGCGGCGCAGCGAACGGCTGCCAGCTTGGCGCGCAGACGCTGGAAGCGGAAGGCGACGGCTTCATCAGTATCCGCCGCTGGCGCAACCGCTTTTACAGTCAGCCCGTTACCTTGCAACTGGTGCGCCGTGTCGGCCATGAAGTCGCAACATTACACGGCGCGAAAATCCTCATCGGCGATTTGAGCCAGCCGGTCGGCGGCGAAATGCCATTTGGCCACAGCAGCCACCAGAACGGGCTGGACGTGGATATCTGGTTTTACGCCGTACCCGCGGGCAGCCAGCCGGACAAAGAAGTGGAGCCGCCGTCAATGGTAGATGGCGCCGCCGGCACGCTCGTCCCCGGCCAGTGGCAAGCCGCCTACCGCGACGCGCTGCACGCCGCCGCGACCTTCCCGCAGACCAACCGCATCTTCGTCAATCCCGTCATCAAGGCGCATTTATGCAACACAGAATCCGATACCCGCTGGCTGCACAAAATCCGCCCGTGGATTGGCCACGACTCGCACTTCCACGTCCGCCTTAACTGCCCGCCCGGCAGCCCGGAATGCGTCACCCAGGCCGCCATTCCGCCTGGCGACGGCTGCGATGCCGACCTCTACAAATGGGTTGCCGACCAAAGCGACGCCATCCTGAACCCCAAACCGCCGAAGCCGCGCCCACCCAAACCCCCAAAAGCCCCGCCGGAAACCTGCACCGCCCTGCTTGCCCCGGAGCGCCAGCCATGACCGAACTACTTACCGCCGAAGCCTTCGCGCGCGAACTCGCTGCCACCATCAGCCGCCAATTCCACGTGCGCGTCTCCATCCAGCTCAACGAACGCGAGCCGGAGCTGACCCTGCTGCATGTACATCTGCCACAGCAACTCACCCTCTCGTTATACGGCCTGTACCAGCACTACCACCAGCACCCGGAGGAGCGCGAAAAACTCTTCGCCTTTGAACTCAAGCGTATCAGCGAATACAACGTGCAGCAAACCCCGGCGGACAACCCAGAAAACATCCTGCCGCAAATCAAAAGCGCGGGCTGGCTGCAAGACCTGCAAAAGCGCATCTACGCGCGTCAGCCGGAAAAAGAGCTGAAAGAACTGATGATTGTCCAGCCCTACCTTGCCGACCTCTTCATCTGCTACAGCTACGAATGCGACGCTGGCTTACGCTACCTCCTGCCGGAAGAAGCCGAGGCCATCGGCTACACCAATCCCGACCTGCTGCGCACCCGCGCCATCAAAAACCTGCGCAAACGCAAGAACCAGAGCAAAATCTATGGGCTAGAAGGCGGCGCTTACAGCCTCGTGCTTGACGGCATCTACGACGTCTCGCTGCTGCTCATCCTTGACGAAATCCTGCCGCCGAGCTGGCTGCACAGCGCAGTCATCGCCGCGCCGTCGCGGAGCGAATTGCTGCTGGTGAAAGACGACAGCCCGGAAAACCTGCACGAACTGCAAACACTGGTCGAAGAAGTCAGCCGCAAAACCGCCAACCCCGTCAGCCCGCACCTCTATCGCTGGCAAGACGGCCAACTGCGCCTGTACCGCACCCGTTAAATATACATACACATCGAGCGCTCAGGTGTATGTGGCGAATTTACAATCCAAGTGCAACAGCAACAAAAA
>CAURAS010000199.1:0-3706 GCA_963522865.1 uncultured Cardiobacterium sp. | reverse complement strand
CGCACGGACACCATCACCACCACTAAACACGGGCAGCGCAAGCTGCCTTTTTCAACCGCCTGCCAAAATATACATACACCCTGAGCGCTCAGGTGTATGTAAACGGATGTTTAGGATGTGCCTTGGCGCACCATCCACAAAACCAGATTCACCAAGGAGAGCACCATGAGCGGCTATCCCGAAAAAACCTATCCCTATTGCAACCCAAAACCGGCTACCCGCTGGTTGCATTACATCATCTATATAAATATTACCCTTATTATTTTGTTAGTGCTTTTTCAATTCTCCCGAATACTATTCGTAAATCAAGTAACTTTCGGTACCGAAGAAGCACGTACACCCATTGCCACTTTACTTAATTTTCTAGTTATCCACAAAGATTATATATTAGCCATTTATCTTGTTTTATATTTCATAAATGGCGTTCAGTTTCTCAACTGGATGTATATGAGCAACGCCAACATCCGCTCTTTTAATATTGAAGGCATTCGATACACACCCATAGCCGCATCCTTCGGAATCTTTCTTCCTATTTTGGGACTTATCATGCCTTACCAAGCTATGATTGAAATCTGGGTTGGTTCATTACGTTTGACCAACCATCCTAAAAGCAGGGCAATCGGCATTATCTCTGTTTGGTGGATTTCATTTTGGTTTGCTGGAATTAGCAACATGATAAGCGCAAGGTTCCTAGATTCTTATAATAAAGAGATTTTTGGTTATATCTTTATGCTGATTGCTTGTGCCCTTTTCATCACCTCCGCCCTCACCCTCATCAGCATCACCCGTACCATCAGCGACGCCCAAGCTGAGTATCACGCCCAACACGCATGACCAACCTCACCCCCGCCAGTTGCGACCTTTTTAACCGCCCCTGCTTCCAATTCGCGCAGCTGAAAAAATACGCCCCTGAAACCATCCCGCAAATCAAGGCCGACTACAAAGCCGCCTGGGAAAACTGGCGCGCCATCATCCTGCGCGTCGCCGCCCTGCTCGGCGAGCCCTTCGCCGCACCGCACATCGAGCGCTGGTGCAACGGCTGGCAAGTGCGCGCCCACTTCTTCGCCTACTTCAAATACCACGACTGGCAAGAAAGCGCCGCCATCCTCTCCGTACTGCTCAACCGCCGCCGCCTCACCGTCAGCCTTGACTGGCACTGCTACAAAGCGGGCATCTCCCTCACCACCATCGACCACTACAACCGCTGGACGGAAGCGCTTGACCGCGTGGCATACGCCGATTACGACCTCTGGCACGGCAGCGACGACGAATACGCCAACTACCCGCGCGTCGCCGACTGCGGCGAACTCCACCTGCATGACACCGCCGACTACTACAGCATCGGCAAACACCTGGAACGCGACCAGCTCGGCAGCATTGATAGCGCCGCATGGATCGCCGATACCATCCGCGCCCTGCAACCCCTTTACGAAGCCTGCCATCCCTAAGGAACAAACCATGCACGACACCCTCCTCGCCCTCTCGCCGCTTGATGGCCGCTACGCCAACAGCGTCGCCGCGCTGCGTCCCGTCTTCTCCGAATACGGCCTGATGCAAGCGCGCGTCCGCGTTGAACTCGAATGGCTAAAAGCACTCGCCGCTGCACCCGCCATCGGCGAAGTCGCCCCCTTCAGCGCCGCCACCATTGCCGAAATCGACCAAGTCATCGCCGACTTCTCGCCCGCAGATGCCGCCGCCGTCAAAGCCATTGAGGCGACCACCAACCACGACGTCAAAGCCATCGAATACTGGCTGAAAAAACGCTTCGCCGCCAACGCCGAAATCGCCGCCGTCAGCGAATACATCCACTTCGCCTGCACCAGCGAAGACATCAACAACCTCGCACACGCCCTTATCCTGAAAAACGCACGCGACACTATTCTTCTGCCGCAAATCGACGCCATCTGCGGCAAACTGCGCGCGCTGGCACACGAACACGCAGCCCTTCCAATGATGAGCCGCACCCACGGCCAGCCGGCAACCCCGACCACCCTCGGCAAAGAAATCGCCAACGTCTATAGCCGCCTACAACGCCAACGCGAACAACTCGCCGCACAAACCATCCTCGGCAAAATCAATGGCGCCGTCGGCAACTACAACGCTCACCTCGCCGCCTACCCTGAACACGACTGGGAAGCGCACTGCCGCCACTTCGTAGAAAACGCGCTTGGGCTTACCTGGAACCCCTACACCATCCAAATCGAGCCGCACGACTACATGGCGGAAACCTTCCACACCCTAAGCCGCCTCAACACCATCCTCATCGACCACAACCGCGACATCTGGGGCTACATCTCGCTCGGCTACTACAAACAAAAAATCAAAGCGGGCGAAATCGGCTCCTCCACCATGCCGCACAAAGTAAACCCCATCGACTTCGAAAACTCCGAAGGCAACCTCGGCATGGCCAACGCCATCCTCGCCTTCCTCGCTGAAAAACTGCCGGTCTCACGCTGGCAGCGCGACCTCACCGACAGCACCGTGCTGCGCAACATGGGCGTTGCCATCGGCTACACCGTGCTCGGGATGAGCGCGCACCAGCGCGGCCTCGACAAACTCGAAGCAAATCCCGCCGCCCTTGCCGCCGATTTGGACGCCACCTGGGAACTGCTCGCCGAACCCATCCAGACCGTGATGCGCCGCTACGGCATCGCCAACCCCTACGAAAAACTGAAAGAACTGACGCGCGGCAAACCGCATTTGGACGCCGCGACCATCCGCGCCTTCATCGACACCCTGGACATTCCGCCGGATGCCAAAGCACGCCTGCTAGAGCTGACGCCTGCGAGCTACACCGGTAAAGCGGAAGCTCTCGCGCGACGCATCTAATTCATAAAAGTCGGGCACCTTGCCCGATTTTTTTCAACTACAACCCGGAGCAACCCATGAACGACAAAAACTGGATACATGACCTCACCGCTACACTAAACCAAGATGATATATATTAGCGATTCAATTGGAACAGCAGCTGGCTGCCAGTGATACTGCAAACTACTACAAGACAAAGAGGTCTTACGTGTACTCACTCGCCATAGAAATCTATGGATTATTACGCGACATCCCCACTCTGCCTGCTGGAATTAGCAAACTAGAAATCCTCGATTTATTTGGCAATGGACTCATCTCCCTGTCACCATAAATCGTCAATTATAAAAGCTACGCATCCTAGACTTAGGAACTAAGGGTATAGATAACCACGGTTATAGCACGCCAGAACATAACAGTATCTATGCCTTTCCTGCCTAATATAGGACAATTACATAACTTACAACTAGTTAATCTAAAAGGCAATAAACTTTCTATATTACCTACTACGTTCTCAGAATTGTATTAGCTTAAAGCGCTTCACCTCAATCATAATATTTTACTACCCTGCCTAATGAGATTATGACATTAGAATCATCGGTAGAATTTTACTTCATCACAGACCTATTACAAATAGCAACTATAGAAATTACACCACTTACCCGCCTGAAGAATCTACAAGAAATTTATCTGACAAATTGCACACTTGGTGCCTTGCTTAAAGAAATACTGCAAAATAGGAAATTGTAATCTATTTTTCTATTTGCGAATCAGTTAAAAGTACTTCCTAATACATTTACAGCACTGCAACAACTAAAATATCTGGTTATCTTGGAAAATCCGGCCTATTGGACAAAATGGAGGCTAAAAAACGCTGTAAGCCTTATGCTGCAAGGCTTTA
>CAURAS010000198.1:0-3744 GCA_963522865.1 uncultured Cardiobacterium sp. | reverse complement strand
ATGGATGTCTTTTTTGTAGCTGTTGCACTTGAATTGTAAATTCGCCACATACACCTGAGCGCTCAACGTGTATGTAAACCAAGCCGCACACAAACCCAAACATGACCACCAGCACCCGCCACCTGAACGCCCGCCGCACCGGCATCATCCTCATCTGCAGCATCTTCGCGCTGCTTACCCTCATCAGCATCCACCGCTTCGGGCAGGCAGCGATGAGCGGCCAGCCACTGCAAAAAAGCCACCTCGTCCTCATCAACATCACCATCGCCGGCCTCGGCATCTTGAGCCTCATCACCCTGTGGCAAATCATCCGCAGCGCCCGCAACCACCGCCGCAAAAAAAAAAGCAGCCTCGGCTTCTACTACGGCTGGCGCATCTTCACCACCGCCATCATCCCCGCCGCCATCATCGCCGCCTTCAGCTGGCAATACCTCACCTACGACCTCGGCAAAGTCTTCAACACCCGCATCAACAACGCCCTCGACAACGCCCTGCAACTCACCCGTACCGCCATCGCCATCCGTACCGGACAAGCACTCGAACAAACCCGCATCCTGCGCCAGGCAATGGGCGACATGAACCAGGCGACCCTCATCGAAAACATCGAACCGCTGCGCCGCCAGACCGGCGCGTTAGAGCTCGCCGTCTTTGACCTACAAGGCACCATCGTCGCCTACAGCAGCGTCGATACCGGCAAACTCATCGTAGAAGCGCCCAGCACCGCCGCCATGCTCAACGCCACCGACGAACAAGAACACTTCGAATACGGCGAAAACAACAGCGAATACACCATCACCGTCCTCACCATCATCCACAAACCCGAAAACACCTTCTACCTGCAAGCCATCTACACCATGCCGGAAGCCTTCAACACCCAGGCCGAAAGCGTGCGCGAACAATACCGCCAACACCAAAACTACAACGCCCTGCAGCCGCGCATCCGCGCCAACATCATCCTCGTCTTCTCCACCACCATCCTCCTCACCGCGCTTATCATCATCTGGCTTGCCGCCCACTTCAGCGAACGCCTGAGCCACCCGCTGCGCACCCTGAGCCGCGCCGCCTCCAACATCGCCGAAGGCAACTACCACGCGCGCATCACCGAACTGCCGCACAACGAACTCGGCATCCTCGGCCGCCAATTCAACCACATGAGCCAAAACCTCGAAGAAGCGCGCGAAACCAACGACCGCGTACAGCGCCTCCTCGTCGAACAAAAAGCGCGGCTCGAAACCATCATGGACAACATCACCGGCGGCGTCCTCACCCTGGACGGCGGCGGCCGCCTCCAAAGCTGGAACCAAAACGCCGGCAAAATCCTCGACCTGCCGCTTGCCCACCTACACAAAACCAACCTGCCCGAAGCCAACAAAACCAGCGAAAACAGCTACGAAGAACTCATGCAGGCACTCCTGCCCTACATCACCGCCAACCAAGAAAACTGGCAACAAGAAATCACCCTGAACCGCCACGGCGCGCGCAAAATCCTCATGTGCCACGGCAGCCGTCTGCCCGACAGCGGCAAACGCGGACGCAACGGCCACGTCATCGTCATCGACGACATCACCGAATTCCTGCACGCCCAGCGCAACGCCGCCTGGGAAGAAGTCGCCAAACGCCTCGCCCACGAAATCAAAAACCCGCTCACCCCCATCCGCCTACAAAGCGAGCGCCTACAAAAACGCCTTGCCGACAAACTCGCCGACGAAAACGACCAACAAATCCTCAGCAAAGCGACCGGCACCATCATCGACCAAGTCGAAGCCATGCAACAAATCGTCGCCGACTTTAGCCAAATCGCGAAACCGCTGGAAACCCGGCGGCAAAACCTCCAGCTGAACACCCTGCTGCGCCAAGTCGCCGAACTCTACCGCGAACAACACCTCACCCTCGACCTGCACGAACCACTCGGCGACATCAGCGCCGACCCCGTGCACCTGCGACAAATCCTCATCAACCTCATGAAAAACGCGATAGAAGCGACCCAAGGCGGCGAAGCACCGCAAATCCGCTGGCGCACCAGCCAACACAACGGCCAAATCACCCTGGACATCGAAGACAACGGCCCCGGCTTTGCCGACCTCAACAAAGACCCCTTCGAGCCATATGTAACCAACAAACCCAAAGGCACCGGCCTCGGCCTCGCCATCGTCAAAAAAATCGTACACGAACACGACGGCACCATCAGCGCCGGCCACAGCCGCGACCTTGGCGGCGCCAAAATCACCATCACCCTGCCCATCACCGCGAGCCACACCCCATGAACGACAACACCCGCACCGAAATCCTCATCATTGACGACGAAACCGGCATCCTCGACACCCTCTCCGACATCCTCGGCGACGAAGGCTACCTCACCCACACCGCCGCCAACGCCGAAGAAGCACGCCAAAAAAACCTCCAGCACAAACCCCAACTCATCCTGCTCGACATCTGGATGCCCGACACCGACGGCATCAGCCTGCTGCGCGAATGGCAAAAAAGCGGGACGCTCCAATGCCCCGTCGTCATCATGAGCGGCCACGGCACCATCGAAACCGCAGTCGAAGCCACCAAACTCGGCGCCTACGACTTCCTCGAAAAACCCCTATCGAGCGCCAAACTCCTCCTCACCGTGCAGCGCGCCCTACAAACCCACAACCTACAAACCCAAAACGCCGCACTCAAAGCCAAAATCAACCCGCCCGCCGAACTCATCGGCAAAAGCAGTCAGACCCAAGAACTGCGCCGCCAGGCAGAACACCTCGCCGACCAAAACATCCCGCTGCTCATCCACGGCAACGCCGGCACCGGCAAACAACACCTGGCGCGCCACATCCACCAAAAAAGCAGCCGCCGAGACGCGCCCTTCATCAACACAAACCTCGCTGCCATCGACAGCAACGACATCCCTGCCATCCTGCTCGGCACCCACAAACGCCCCGGCCTCATCGCCCAGGCGGGCAACGGCACGTTGTACCTGGACGAAATCGGCAACCTGCGCGAAGACATCCAGACCACCCTGCAACACCTGCTCGAACACCACGAATACTACCCCGGCGACAATCACGGCGCGCAAACCAGCGAAGCACGCATCATCGCCGCGACCCGCCTGCCGCTGAACATCCTCAAAGAACGCTTGACCCCCGGCCTCTACGACCACATCACCATCGCCACCATCGGCATCGCCCCGCTCGAACAACACAGCGAAGACGTCCCCGAACTGCTCGACTACTACAGCCAGCAGTATGCTGACAACGAACAACTGCCCTACCGCCACTTCAGCCTCGCCGCCCAAAACCTCTTGCGCCAGCACAACTGGAACGCGGGCAACATCCGCGAACTCAAAAACCTCGTACAACGCCTGCTCATCAACAGCGACGAACCCGAAATCAGCGCGGACGAAGCCAAAGCGGCGCTCATCCCGAACGAACACAGCAACCCGGACAACCTCTGGTCGCAAATCATCCCGAAAGACATGACCCTCAGGGACGCGCGCGAAGTCTTCGAGCGCCAATACCTGCTCGAATACTTCCGCCACTGCGACGGCAACATCGCCAAACTGGCGAGCAAAGTGGGGATGGACCGCACCAACCTCTACCGCAAACTGCGCAGCCTCGGCATCGACCCGACCCACAAACCCAAATAACCCCGGCCGATGACCCGCATCAACCTCGTGCCGCCGCAAGAACTCTGCGACCAACACCTGCTCGCCGAACACCGCGAACTGACGCGCATCCCCAACGCCGTCGCCCGCGGCCGTTA
>CAURAS010000197.1:0-3749 GCA_963522865.1 uncultured Cardiobacterium sp. | reverse complement strand
CTACCGCGTCTCCTCCGAAAACTTCGAATCCATCCACAACCACTCCGCCTACGCCATCATCGAACACGACAAACGGGACTGAACCGATGACCATCCGCAGCTTCGTCCTGCGCCAGGGACGCATCACCGCCGGACAAGAACGCGCCTTCGCCGAACACTGGCCGCGCTACGGCCTGGACGTCAGCGACGCACTGCGCGTGGACGCCGCCGCGCTCTATGGCGACGCGCGCGACCTCAACCTCGAAATCGGCTTCGGCAACGGCGAAAGCCTCGTGCAAATGGCACAAGCCGCGCCGGAAGCGGGCTACATCGGCATCGAAGTGCATCGCCCCGGCGTCGGCCATGCGCTGCTCGCCGCCGCGGCCGCCGACCTCAACAACCTGCGCCTCATCCGCCACGACGCCGTCGCCATCCTGCGCGACCACGTCGCCGACGGCACGCTCGCGCGCGTCCAAATCTACTTTCCCGACCCCTGGCCGAAAGCGCGGCACCACAAACGCCGCATCGTGCAAAAACCCTTCACCGACCTCATCTGGCGCAAACTGCGCGCCGGCGGCGAAATCCACTGCGCGACCGACTGGGCGGAATACGCCGAATGGATGCGCGACGTCTTCGCGGCTGACCCCAAATGGCAAAACCTCGGCGACGAGGACGGCTATGCGCCGCGCCCGGAGTGGCGGCCGCAAACCAAATTCGAGCGGCGCGGCGAACGCCTCGGCCACGGTGTTTGGGATTTGCGCTACCGCAAAAACTGACAGAAAACGCGCCTTATGGCGCGTTTTCTTATTTGGCGTGGGGGTCGGAGGGGCGCGCGATATTGCGGATGGATCGAAATTCCCGTTTTTGACATGTGCCGCCCTCACACCAACCCCAATCTCTTGCTGCGCAAGCAATACTTGTCGCTGCGAGCGCTATGTGTCCCGGAGGGAGAGGGGCTTCTTTCTTTTACATACACTTGAGCGCTCGATGTGTATGTAAATGGATTCAGAGTTTCAGGCTGATGCCGTCCGGGGTGAGGCGGATGCGCTCCGGCGCGGTTTTGAACAGCGCCTTGAGGCCGTGGCTGCCTGCCGTTTGCAGGTGGCCACGGCTTTCGACGTTATGGCAGTAGGCGGTGGCAAGGATGAGCTGCATGCCCAGCATGATGTGGCGCAGGTAGTCGTCCTTGTCCACTTTTATGTTGCCCGTCTGCTGCCGGTATTGGGCGAGGAGGCTTTGGTAGGTTCTGTCCAGGGTGTCATCGTCGCCGTTTGAGCCGCGCCAGGCGTTGTAGCTGCCGAGTGTGTAGGTGGCAAGCGCCCCGGCGGGGGTTTGGACGTTTTCGCTGTCGTCGCGGTAAAACTGGTAATGCTCGCGGTAGTTTTGCGCCTGCTGCGCTCGGGTTTCTGCCGGGTAGGCGGCAGCGAGTTGTTGCGCCACGCGGTCAATATCGGCGTCGCTGACGGTTATTGGCGCGTCTTCGCCGGGGCGGGCGGTGGCGCCGCCGTTTTGCAGCATCGCCGCGCTGATGCGGTAGGACGCTGAAGGCGCGGTCAAGAGCGCCGTCGGCGGGACGGTGCAGAGGCTGTTGTCCGCCGGTGGCGCGTCGGGCGCGATGCGGCTGGTGTCAATGGGGATGTTGTGCGCGTCGAGCCAGGCGCGCACTTCTTTGGCGTGCGGCGGGTTGTCGGAGGCGAGGAAGTAGCTGTACTGGAAGGTGTAGCCGACGTGGTCGCGCAGGGTGGGATCGACGCCCAGTTTGAGCAGGCGCGGCACGGCGGCGTAATCACTGATGGCGGATGCCTTGTGCAGCAGGGTCTCGCCGTCGGCGGTGCGGCGGGCGTGGATGTCCGCCCCGGCCTTGAGCAGCAGCTCGAAGTTGTCGCGCGTCTCCGCGCCAAGCGCGGCAAAGAGCGGCGTCTCGCCCAGGGTGTTGGGGATTTCGAGGTTCACGCCGCGTTTTATCAGGGCATCCAGCCAGTAGCGGTCGGTGAGGATGGCGGCAAGGTGCAGGTCGGTGTCGCGCATGTCGCCCAGCCAAGTGGGGTCGGCACCAAGGTCTAGCAGGGCGTTGAAGGCTTTGCGGTCGCCGCTCATCATGGCGACGCCAAGCGGTGTCATTTCCCGGGTGTTGTGGCTTTTCAATATATCCGGGCGTTGGGCGAGGATTTGTCGCGCGCGGGCAAGGTCGCCGTCGTGCGCCGCCTGGTAAACGGCTGCGGCTTCGGCATTGGCAAAGCGTTCGTTATTGCTGGCCGTGGCGGGATTGCGCGCGAAGACTTCCTGCATTTCGGCAGGCATGGCCAGCGGCGTGCCTACGGCTTCGTTATCGGCATGGGCAATCGCGGCGAAGGCGGCGGCGAGCGCGGGCAGGGCAAGGCGTTTCATCGTATTTTTCCTTTTTTTTGCGGGAGGTTGGCGCATGATAACGGTTCCGGCATGAATATTGGCTTGCCGTCCGTTCAGTTTTTTGCTGACAGCCACGCGTGCCGCGTTGTACATTGACGCTCCTTTCATAATTACCGGAGATAATCATGCAACAGGAACAAAGCGCCATCGAGACCGCCGTCCTCTGGCTCAATGATGTGATTTGGAACCCGTCGTTCATCTGGCTTTGCCTCGGCGTCGGGCTGTTTTTTTCAGTCGTGACGCGCTTTGCCCAGGTGCGCCACTTCGCCGAAATGTGCCGCCTGCTCTTTCGCTCGGATGATTCGTCCGAACACGGTATTTCCTCGTTTCAGGCCTTGTCGGTATCGCTCTCCGGCCGGGTCGGTATCGGCAATATCGCCGGGGTCGCCGCCGCCATCGGTTTTGGCGGGCCGGGCGCGGTCTTCTGGATGTGGGTCGTCGCCTTTTTGGGCGCAAGCACCGCTTATGTGGAATCCACCCTCGGCCAGATTTACAAGGTGCATGACAAGGCGGCGGGGATGTATCTCGGCGGCCCGGCCTATTATTTTGAGCGCTGCCTCGGCTGGCGCTGGTACGGGATTCTCTTCGCCGTCGCCGCGACCTTCTCTTGCGGCCTCTTTCTGATTGGCCCGCAGGCAAACGGCGTCGCCAGCGCGATGGTGCAGATTTTTGGCGAGGGCGAGGCGGTGAAAACCGGTATCGCCGGGGCGGTCGGCTCGCACCGCCTCATCGCCACCGCCTGCGTGCTGGTGCTGCTCGCCTTCATCATTTTCGGCGGCATCCGCCGTATCGCCAATTTCGCGCAGGTGGTGGTGCCGTTTATGGCGCTCGCCTACATCGTGCTGGCGATGATCATCGTCTTCATCAATATCAACCGCGTGCCGGAGCTGTTCGCGCTCATCGTCGGCGATGCCTTCAGCCCCACTGCCGGCCTCGGCGCGGCGATTGGCATGGGCGTCAAGCGCGGCATTTACTCGAACGAAGCCGGACAAGGCACGGGCGCGCACGCCGCTGCCGCCGCCGCGGTCGAGCATCCGGTGCAGCAGGGGCTGGTTCAGGCGTTTTCCGTCTATATCGACACCCTGTTCGTCTGTACCGCGACCGCGCTCATCATCCTGATGACACAGCAGTACAACATCGTCGCCGACCAGACCTTCGCCGGTGATGCCACGCAATACCTCGTCACCCACCTGAAAGACGCGAGCGGCGCGGTCATCAACGCCGACCCCGGCACCACCGCCTTCACCCAGTACGCGATGGCGAGCGTCTTCGGCAAGAGCGGCCCGGTGCTGGTCGGCATCGCCACCTTCTTCTTCGCCTTCACCACCATCCTCGCCTACTACTACATCGCCGAGACCAAC
>CAURAS010000196.1:0-3770 GCA_963522865.1 uncultured Cardiobacterium sp. | reverse complement strand
GGCTTGAGCCAGGTGGTGACGGTGCTGCGCGGGATTTGCATGATGTGGGTGTAGGCTTCTTTCAGGCCGCGCGCGCGGATGAGATGGGCAATAGTGGCGAGGCTCGGCCGGCTGGCTAGGCGTTCTTCGATGATTTCCAGCGGGGCGAAGCCGTGCAGCAGCCAGAAATCGCCCAAGGCAATCATGCTTTCCGGTTTGTGGTTGTCGTCGGGGTAGTTGCGCGTGCTGCCGCTGCGGCTGATGCCCGCCGCTTCTTCGCGCGCGTAGCCCGCCTCCGCCTGTGCCTTGTCCGGGTGCACCTGGATGGAGAGCGGCAGGCGCACGTCAAGGATTTTCAGCAGATAGGGCAGGCGGTCGCCATAGCGGCTGCGCGAGGCGGGGGTGAGCACGTGATTCAGGTTTTTTTGCAGCCAGTCGTTAAACGGCAGGGTGATGCCGTCCGCTTCGATTTGCGACGGCGCCTGCGGGTGGTCGCCAAACCACAGTTCGGCGGCAGGCAGGTTGCTCGGTTCGCGCCGCAGCAGTTGCGGGATGTAGTCATGGCCGCCCCAGGCGTAGGGCTGGATGGTGCCGTGCAGTCGGTAGATCATGGCTGGTTTTCCTTGCGTGGGTTAATGAGGTGTTGCAGCGCTTCTTCGCCGGTGAAGAAGGCAGCGGCGTGTTCGAGGTCGTCGATGCGGGCGACCGGCAGGATGATGTTCTGCCCGCTGGCAAGGGTCAAGACGAGGACGCCGTCTTCGGAGAGGTGCATGGCGGTGATGGCGCTGTATGGCCAGTAGCGACCGCCGGCGGTGAAGCCGTCTTTTTTCAGCCGCCATTTGGGGTAACGGAAGCCGGCGGTGAGGACGAGCGCGGTCAGCAGGGCGAGGGCGGCGATGTCGGCGGGGTTTTTGTCGTGGGTCGCTTCGTAGTAAAGCCCGGCGACGATGATGACGGCGAGGAAGACGGCATCGGCGGCGCGGCGGCGCAGGCGCACGGCGGTAAGGGTTTTCCCGCCCCGGCGCGACTGGACCGCGATGTCGTAGGTGAGGTAGGCAAGGTAGCCGAGGTTCAGGAGGCAGAGACCGAGGGTGGTGAGCATGGGGTGTTTTGGGGGGGCGGGTTATACATACACTTGAGCGCTCAAGGTGTATGTAAACGGGGATGTTATTCTTCAGCGAAGACGCAAACCCCTCTCTCGCGAGAGGGGTTGTTTTTGTGGTTTTCAGGATTGGGTTTGTACCAGCAACCACGGCCATTGCATGCCCACCCAGTAGGCCAGGATGCAGATGGCGAACATGCCAAAGATGAGCCACAGCGCGTTCACACCCTTGCGCAAGAGATACATGCAAAGGAAGGTGAGACCGAGCGCGGGCAGGGAGGGCAGGAGGCTGTCCAGCGTGCCTTGCAGCGAGGTTTGGCTGACCACGTTTCCTGCTTCGTCGCGCAGGGTACCGAGCGCGATGGGCAGTTTGATGTTCGTCCATTTGTTCACCAGCGCGCCCAGCACAAAGAGGCCGAGGATGGACGCGGCTTCGGTGATTTTTTGCAGCAGTCCGCCCCCCATGTCGGAGACGATTTCCAGGCCTTTTTTGTAACCGTACTGGATGCCCCAGTAGCGGACGAAGAGGCGCACGGCGTTGAAGAGGACGAAGAAGAGAATGGGGCCGAGCCAACTGCCGTTTTGCGCGAAGTTGATACCGAGGATAGCGCAGATCGGGCGCAGGGTTCCCCAGAAGATCGGGTCACCAACACCGGCGAGCGGGCCCATGAGGCCGACTTTGACGCCGTTGATAGCAGCGTCGTCTATCGGCGCGCCGTTTGCGCGTTCTTCTTCCATCGCGAGATTCACGCCGAGGATGGGCGCGGTAACGAACGGCTGGGTGTTGTAGAACTCCAGGTGGCGCTTGATGGCGTCCTTGCGCTCCTGGCTGCCTTCGGGGTAGAGGCGGCGGATGGCGGGGACGATGCCGAAGGCGTAGCCGAGTGCCTGCATCCGTTCAAAGTTCCAGGAGCCTTGCAGCAGGTTGGAGCGGATGAAGCAGGCGCGGAGGTCGCCTTTGGTCAGGCGGATTTTTTTGTTTGTGGTTTCCATGTGTGTGTTCCTTAATCCAGTTGGTTATCCAGTTTGTTTTTGCCTTGTGCGGCAGAAGATGCACCCGCAAAGCCCTTGTAGTATTTCGGGTGCATCTGGATGTAGAAGAAGGCCATGGCGATGCCAAGAATGCCAAGGGCGACGAGGTTGAAGCTGGTGAAGGCGGCGACGACGAAGCCGACGAAGAAGAACATCATCAGGTGCGGCGCGCGCATCATGTTAATCACCATCGCGTAACCGACGACGACGATCATGCCGCCTGCCACACCCAGCCCGCCAGTAACGACTTCCGGGATGGAATCCAGCATGTTTTTCACCGCATCCGTGCCGATGGTCAACGCGACGATGAGCGCCGGGATAGCGATGCGCATCGCTTGCAGGAGCAGCGCGCCGAGGTGCAGCCAGGTGATGCTGCTGAGGTTGCCCGTTTTCACCGCGTTATCGGCCGCATGCTGGAAGCCGACGGTAATGGCGCGGACGATGATGGTCAGCACCTGGCCAGCAGCGGCGAGCGGGATGGCAAGACCGATGGCGACGTTCATATCCTGTTTACCCGCGATAACGAGAATGGCGGAAATGATGGAGGCAAGCGCGGCGTCCGGTGCAACGGCCGCGCCGATGTTCATCCAGCCAAGTGCAGTCATTTCCAGCGCGCCACCGAGCATGATACCTGCGGGGGGGTCGCCGAGGACAACGCCCATCATGGTGCAGGCGATAAGCGGGCGGTGCGTTTGAAATTCGTCGAGAATCGAGCCCATGCCAGCAATACAGCCGACGAGAAAAACGCCGATAATTTGCAGGGTAGAGAGTTCCATAATATTTCCTTAATTTTGGGGTTTATATTTTTCAGCGATGAGCTGCAATACCGGGACTTTTTTGTCCGAGGCGACCTTGCGCACTTCCAGCTCAATGCCGCGGCTGTCCAGCTCCCTGAAGGCTTCGATGTCTTTCTCATCGACCGAGACCGACATGTCGAGCATCACCCGCCCTTCTTTATAGGCCATGCCGCCGATATTGATGGACTGGATCGGCACGCCACGGCGCACCAGTTCCAGCGCGTCGGTCGGGTTGGTGAAAAGCAGCATCACCTTGTCGCCGGCGTATTCGGGGTTGTTATAGACGCGCATCATTTTGTCCACGCTGACCACGTGCGCGGTGACGCCGGGCGGTACCGCCTGTTTGAGCATCGTAGAGCGGGTTTTGTCCTTTTCCACGCCGTCATTGACGACGATGATGCGCTGGACGCCGGTTTCCTTCGTCCAGCGGGTCGCGACCTGGCCGTGAATGAGGCGGTCGTCGATGCGCCACAGGCCGAAGCTCATGTGCGGGCCATCGCTCGCCTTGGCCGAGGCTTCGGCGCGCAGACGCTGCACTTCGGGGTCGTTTTCATCGAACGCTTCCTGCGGTGCGGCGGCGGGGGCGGATTCCGTCGCGGCCGGGGCGGTTTTGGCGGCCGCCTGCGTTTTCAGGCCTTTGACGCCGTCTGCGCCTTCACGCAGGGCAAGCGCGGCCAGTTCACCCAAGTCGCTAATATCCTCGCGCTCCATCAGGGTGGAGACGAGCATCGGCACGTTCACGCCGGTGACGACTTCAATATTGGCGTCATCGTGGGCAATGCCGCTGGAAGCATTGAACGGCGTGCCGCCCCACAAATCCACCAGCAACAAGAGTCCGCCGGAAGTATCGAGTTCGGCGG
>CAURAS010000195.1:0-3788 GCA_963522865.1 uncultured Cardiobacterium sp. | reverse complement strand
ATCACCGGCACGGCTAACCACGGTGGCGTGGCCTCCATCAACGGCAAAGCCGCGACCGGCGAAGTATTGCACGCCGCCATCAGCGATGGCGACGGTGCTGTCAGCAACGTCAGCTATCAGTGGATGGCCGCCGGCAAGGAGATCAGCGGCGCAACCGGCGAAACCTACACCGTCACAGCGGATAACAGCGGCAAAATTATCAGCGTACGCATCACCTATACCGATAGCACTGGCAAAGTGGAAAGCGTCATCAGTCCGCCCACAGCCATAGTGGACAGTGGCAATGACGGCGGTGCGAACCAACAGGGCCAAGTCACCCTGAGTGGCACAGCCGCCGTCGGCGAGACGCTGACTGCGAACGTTAGCGATGGCGACGGTCTGCCTGACCGCATCCAGTACACCTGGCTGGCAAACGGAGCGGCGATCAACGGCGCGAACGGCAGCAGCTATACCATCACCGCCGCCGATGTCGGCAAAGTCATCAGTGTGCAGGTGTATTACTACGACAAGGCAGGGCATGAAGAAAACCTGCTCAGTGACGCTACAAACGCCGTCACCGACACCGCACCGCCGCCGAATCAACCGGGTAGCATTGCCATCAGCGGCGAAGCGAAAGTGGGCAGCACCCTCACCGCTACCCTAACCGACGGCGACGATTTCGCCGCTGATAAAGTGCAATACCAATGGCTGCGCGACGGCAATCCTATTGATAGTGCCAATAGCAGCACCTACACCCTGACCAAAGACGACGCCGGGCATAAAATCACCGTGCAGGCGACCTATAAAGACAACGCCGGGCATGATGAAAATCCGACGAGTGAGGTGACCGACATCCCTGCACCGCCGCCGAATCAACCGGGTAGCATTGCCATCAGCGGCGAAGCGAAAGTGGGCAGCACCCTCACCGCTACCCTAACCGACGGCGACGATTTCGCCGCTGATAAAGTGCAATACCAATGGCTGCGCGACGGCAATCCTATTGATAGTGCCAATAGCAGCAGCTACACCCTGACCAAAGACGACGCCGGGCATAAAATCACCGTGCGCGCCACCTATCAGGACAATGCCGGGCACGATGAAAATCCGACCAGTGACGGGACGGACATCCCCATGCCGCCGCCGTCTGGCAAAGTCGGCGAATATGTACCGAAGCCGACCACCGACTTTATTGCCAACGTCAAAGATGCGGAATATGGCGCCAAGGGCGACGGGCAAACGGATGACACGGCTGCCATCCAGAAAGCCATTGATGCGGTCGCGGAAAAAGGCGGCGGTATCGTCGATATTCCAAACGGCACCTATCTGATTGACGCCATGCGCCAGGAAAGCTCGTCCTACGAAACCAGCGGCCTCGTCCTGAAGAGCAACGTCATCCTGCGCATGGCCGACGGTACCGTGCTCAAATCGTTGCCGAACGACTCCCAGTTCGCCTCCGTTATCACCATCAAAGACGCCAACAACGCCCATATGTACGGCGGTACGGTAGTAGGCGACCGCAGCATCCACACTGGCGAATACGGCGAATGGGGTCACGGTGTGCGCATCACCAATTCCACCAACGTCGTCATCGAGAAAGTCACCTCAAAAGAAAACTGGGGTGACGGCTTCTACGTCGGCAAGCGCGGCGGCAGCGACATTGAGACCCAAAACATCACCTTCTATCAGGTGAACGCCGATCACAACCGCCGCCAGGGCATCTCCATTACCCACGGCAAGGGCATCAAAGTCCTCAACTCCGTCTTCAAGGATACCGACGGGACCGACCCGCGCGCCGGTATCGACGTCGAGCCGAACAAAAACGAGCAAGTCAGCGACGTGGAAATGCGTGGCAACACCTTCTCCGGCAACCGCTACGGCATCGTTGCCTCGAACCACATGCACGGCGGCAGCACGGCGGTGAAAAATATTACCTTCGAAAACAACATCGTCGAGGATAACCACGTTGGCATCCTCTACGTTGGCGTCGAAGGCGGCACCATCCGCCACAACACCGTGCGTCAAAAACACGATATGCCCGAGAAATACCCCTATCACCATCAGTACGGCATAGAGCTGCGCAACGGTGCCGTCCATCCGACCACCGGCGTTACCGTCAGCGATAACGACCTCTACGGCGGCAACGTCATCGACCGCCAGACCAGCGGCAACACCATCGGCACCAACCACTTCAAGAGCGCCGTGTACATCAAGGGTATCGCCCAGCCGGGACAAACCCTCACTGCCGAAGTCTATGACGGCGACTACGGCGAACTGTACCGCCACATCAGCATTAAAGTGCCGGCCAAATCCGTTACCAGCTACCGCTGGTATGCCGACGGCGTGGAAATCGAAGGGGCACACGAATCCACCTACACCCTGACCGAGGCAGAAAAAGGCAAGAAAATCACCGTCAAAATCGCCTACACCGACACCGCCGGGCAGGAAGAAAGCGCCACCAGCGACGCCACCATGCCGGTTGGCTACGAGAACCACGCGCCGACCGACATCACCCTCGATCCACTCGTCATCTACGGCAACGAAGACCAGGCCGAAGTCGGCACCCTCAAAGCCATTGACGCGGATAAGGGTGACCGCTTCACCTACACCGTCAATGACGACCGTTTCGAAGTCAACGGCGACATGCTGCGTCTGAAAAAAGGACAAAGCCTTGACTACGACAAAGTGAACAGCGTCACCCTCACCGTCACCGCGACTGACCAGATGGGGGCGAGCTACAGCAAAACCTTCACCGCCTACGTGCGCGCGCCGAAGGGGATGCCCGGCTTCGACTACTACGACCTCACCCTCTCTGCCAACAAACTGATGGAAGGCAAAGACGGCGCCAGTGTTGGCAAACTCACCCTGCACGACCGCAGCGTCGGCAAAGACTACACCTACCACGTCAGCGACCCGCGTTTCGAAATCGTGGACGGCACCCTCAAACTCAAAGCCGGGCAAAAAATCAACTACGACCAGGAACAAACCGTCGCCGTCAGCGTGACCGTCAGCAACAGCGGCGGCATGACCATGCGCAAAACCTTCACCCTGCACGTCGAAGACGATCCGAACTACCCGCCCAGCGGAAACAACGTGCCGCCCGAACCTGTGGACATCCACAGCGCCACCGAGGCGGCTGATGCCCTGCACAAACACGACGCCGACAGCGCAGACAACCATAACCACAGCGACAGCCACGGCGCAGTAGCAAACCACGCGGAAAGCGGCGACACCCATACCGCCGCTGACCATGCGCAGCACGACGGCGCAGCAAACAACGCCGCGCAGACCCTGGGCGATAGCGACGCACCCGTCCACCTCAGCGCGCCCCTCAACGCCACCGCGCAGGCCGAACTGGCGGACAAGAGCAGCGCAGAAATCCTCGACCGCCTCGGCGAACGCGGCAGTGACGCCTTCACCTTCGATGCGAGCGAAACCCCGCACACCCTCACCGGTACGGACGGCAACGACAACCTCGTCGCCGCGAGCGGCGCGAACACCCTCAAAGGCGGCAAAGGTGCGGACCAGTTCATCTTCATCACCAACCCGCTAAAAGACGGGGCCAGCCCGGCGCTGAACCAAATTCTCGACCTCAACAGCGGGGAAAACCGCATCCGTCTCGTTACAGGCAAAGGCGAGGCCATCAGCGACCTGCAATACGACGCCGACAGCCGCCTCCTCAGCTACACCCTGCACGACAGCGAAAACCGCAGCTATCACAACAGCATCACGGTGAACGCGCACGACGGCCACACGCTGACGCAGGAAGAAGTGCTGGCGGCGGTGAGCATCCTGTAAACAGCGCCAAGCGG
>CAURAS010000194.1:0-3807 GCA_963522865.1 uncultured Cardiobacterium sp. | reverse complement strand
GATGATGTCCGCCTGGAAGATGTAGCCGCCGTCTTTGCTGACGTAGAGGATTTCGCTGTTCGCGCCCTTGAAGCTGATTTCGTAGATGTCGCTGGAGAAGGGGACGGTAGCGATGGCGTCAATGTATTCGACCATCGCCGCGGTGTTGCGCCCGTTTTTCAGCGCGGCAAGCAGCGCTTCTTGTACGTCTGCCGGCGGCGGTGCCGGTTGGAAGTCGGCAGCGCTCGCGAGGCGGCTGGCGAGGAGAACGAGGAAGGCGAGTTTTTTCATGGTCGTGCTTTGGGGTGGGTTTGGCTGGCGGGTTATACATACACCTGAGCGCTCGAT
This sequence comes from uncultured Cardiobacterium sp., assembly GCA_963522865.1. Lineage (GTDB taxonomy): Bacteria > Pseudomonadota > Gammaproteobacteria > Cardiobacteriales > Cardiobacteriaceae > Cardiobacterium. The sequence continues at coordinate 3,480 of CAURAS010000194.1, read as the reverse complement.
GTGTATGTATAACGGCGCGGTGTTTTTAGTCTAGCACCGCTTTCGCCGACATGTCGGCGTGGAAGGAGGAGCGCACCATCGGCCCGGAGGCGACGTGGGTGAAGCCCATTTTCAGGCCTTCGTCGGTAAATATTTGGAACTGTTCCGGGGTGTAGTAGTGTTTGACCGGCAAGTGGTGTACCGAGGGTTGCAGGTACTGGCCGACGGTGAGCATGCTGACGTCGTGGCGGCGCAGGTCTTCCATCACGCCGAGGATTTCGTCCACTTCTTCGCCGAGACCAACCATCAGCCCGGATTTGGTAACCACCGGTTTGTTGCTCGCTTTTTTGTATTCGCGCAAAAGTTCCAGTGATTGTTCGTAGTTGGCACCGGGGCGCACTTCTTCGTACATGCGCGCCACGGTTTCCATGTTGTGGTTGAAGATGTCCGGCGGGGTGTGGCGCAGGATTTCGATGGCTTTGTCCATGCGACCGCGAAAATCGGGGGTGAGGATTTCGACGGTCATGCGCGGTGCGAGGCGGCGGATTTCGCGCACGCAGGCGGCAAAATGTGCCGCGCCACCGTCGAGCAGGTCGTCACGGTCCACCGAGGTGATGACGACGTGGTGCAGGCCGATGTTGCGCACGGTTTCGGCGAGGTGCGTCGGCTCCATCGGGTCAAGCGGGTTGGGGCGGCCGTGGCCGACGTCGCAGAACGGGCAACGGCGCGTGCAGATGTCGCCCATAATCATGAAGGAGGCGGTGTTGTGGCGGAAGCATTCGCCGATGTTCGGGCAGGAGGCTTCTTCGCAGACGCTGTGCAGTTTTTGCTCGCGCATGATGGCTTTCATCCGCCGCACTTCTTCGCCGCCGGGGAATTGCGCGCGTATCCAGCCCGGTTTGCGCAGGCGCTCTTCGCCAACGTGCCCGGTGTTTTCCGGCACTTGGCGGATTTTTTCCGCGCCTTTTTTCTTCACCCCCATCGCGTTGGGCTTGACGCGGACGGGGGCGGCGGTTTCCGGGGCTTGTGGCGGGGTGTGTTCGAGGTCGCTCATGAGGATTCCAGGTTAAAAGACTGGGTTTAATTATAGTCTGGCGTTACGGTTTTTGCGTTGCAGCAGGTCAAGCAGGGCATTGGTTTCGCCGGTGGTGAGCGGTCGCCAGCGCCCGGCGGCGAGGTTTTTCGGCAGCCACAGGTTGCCAAAGCGGATGCGTTTTAAGCGGCTGACCTGACAACCGACCGCTTCCCACAGGCGGCGCACTTCGCGGTTGCGCCCTTCTTTCAGCACCACGCTGAAGTAGCGGTTGTATTGGGTGTCGTCCTCGTGCAGGGCTTGTAACGGCTGCACGTCGTCAAAGCAGGCGAAACCGTCTTCCAGCTCAAGGCCGTTGCGCAGTGCCTGCAAGGTTTCCTCGCTGACCTCGCCGGCGACGCGCACCCAGTATTCGCGCTCCAGTTCAGCGCTCGGGTGCATCAGGCGGTTGGCGAGTTCGCCATCGTTGGTGAAGAGCAAAAGCCCGGCGGTGTTCAAATCGAGACGGCCAATGCTGACCCAGCGTCCCTGACGCAATTTCGGCAGATGGCGGAAGACCGTCGGGCGGCCGTCCGGGTCGTTGCGTGAGCAAATCTCGCCCGGTGGTTTGTGATACATCAGGATTTGTCGCGGTGCTTCGCGCTCCGGCGACACGCGCAGCGGTTTGCCGTCCAGACTCAGGCGCTCATGACCGCTGATGCGCTGCCCCAATTCGGCCGGTTTGCCATTGACGCGCAAACGCCCCTCGCGAATCCAGCCCTCAATCTCGCGCCGCGAGCCCAAACCGCGCGCCGCCAGCCATTTCTGGATGCGCTCCAACTCATTACTCATTACTGCCTCCAAACCCGTCATCGGGCAAAGCGGGCAAATCCTCAAGACTTGCCACGGAAAAATCAGATAAAAACTGTGCCGTCGTCGCCAGCAACTCCGGCCGCCCCGGCACCTCTTTCGTGCCAATCACCTCGACCCACTCCAGCTCAAACAACTGGCGGTAAATGCCGCTGCTGGTGGTCACACCGCGCACCGCGTCAATCTCGGCGCGCGTGACCGGCTGATGATACGCGATAAACGCCAGCGTCTCCCAAAAGGCGCGGGAAAAACGCACCGGTTGTGCCTCGGCAAACGCCGCCACCGCCGGAAAATACGCCGGGCGCAACTGCAAGCGCCAGCCGTCTGCGAGCCGCACCGGCTCCATCGCCGACGCCTCGTAGCGCGCGGCCAGTTCGGCCAGCGCCTCGCGCACGGCATCTTCGGAAACATCCAGCGCTTGTGCGAGCAGCGCCTCGCTCACCGCCTCGTCGCGGGTAAACAAAATCGCCTCAATACGGCGGGATAAAGTCGTCATAAAAAACCGTACCAAATAAAAAATTCCGCCCCCTGTAGGGGGGAACAGCAAACCATCCGCAGCGCGCCAAAACCCATTTACATACACCTGAGCGCTCGATGTGTATGTAAATTAAGCGGGCGGTGCGCCAAGGCGCACCCTATCGCACCCTATCGCGGTTATTTACTGCGGTCGTCATCCCGGATTCAACCGCTCCCGCAACCCATCTGCCCCCTCGCCTTGTGGGAGAGGGTTGGGGTGGGGGTACTGACAGCACGCTCGTTGTCCTATAGACATCGCTAACCGCTGTCGCTCCCGCAACCCATCTGCCCCCTCCCCCGTGGGGGAGGGTCGGGGTGGGGGCAGCAAACCATCCGCAGCGCGACACATCACAGACATCAATCACCCCCGCAAGCGCACATCCACCGGGGCAAAGAGTGCCTGCTGCTGCCATTCCAACAACTGCGAGCGGTCGAGTTCCAGCATCGCCATGAGCGAAATCACCAGCCCGCCGCGCCCCTCGCCCGCCTGACAAAACGACGACAGCGACTGCCAGCCGTCATGATGACGCAGGCTCGCCTGCATCGCGTCCATCCGCTCGGTCAGCGAAAACTCCTCCGACTCCACCTCATGCGCACGGCGCAAATCATGACGCAGCCACAACTTGCGCAACATCTCCGCCAACTTGCCCGCATCCGCCGGTGGCTTCACCAACGGCTGCGCACCCGACGGCGGCAGATGCGCCGACAGCGCCGTCCCCGCGCCAACACGCGGCAACGCGGCAAGCGCTTCCGCCGCCTGCCCCGTCTGCACATAAAACAACAACTGCTCCGCCAACGCCGCACGCGGATCGGGCGCCTCCTCCGCATCCTCCAGCAGCGGCGGTCGTGGCAACAACATCCGCGCCTTAATCTCGGCGAGCGTCGCCGCCATCAACAAATACTCCGCTGCCAGCGCCATATCGAGCTGCTCCATCACCTCCAGATAGGCGAGGTACTGCTCGGTAATCAGCGCCACCGGAATATCGAGTACATCAAAATTCTGCTTGCGAATCAAATAGACGAGCAGATCGAGTGGCCCGGAGAACGTCTCCAGCAACACCCGCAGCGCATCCGGCGGAATAAACAAATCCTTCGGCAACTGC
>CAURAS010000193.1:0-3828 GCA_963522865.1 uncultured Cardiobacterium sp. | reverse complement strand
CCGGCGATGAAACCGGCGACAATCGCGCCGAGGAAGCCCGCGCCGGTATTGGCGGCGATATAGGCACCGACCATGCCGGGCGCGATGCCGGGACGGCCGGCGATAGAGTAGGCGATATAGGCGCCAAGCACCGGCACGAACAGGGCGAAGGCGTCTTTGCCAATCTGGAACAGCGTCTGCCCCAGCGTCCCCGCGTATTCTTCCTTATAGATGTAGATGCCCTGGTCGCCGAACATGAACGAGCCGATGGCAAAGCCGAGCGCAATCAGCAAGCCGCCCGCGACGACAAACGGCAGCATATGCGACACGCCGGTCATCAGGTGCTTGTACACACCGGTGCGCTCCGGTTTGGCATTGGCGCTCGCCGCCGCGTCCGCATCGCCAAAGACGGGCGCGGAAGCGAAGGCGGTGTTGATGACTTGCACCGCGTCGTTAATCGCCGCTTTGGTGCCGGTGCGGTAGAGGCGTTTGCCGACGAAGCGGGCGGGATCGACGTTGGTATCGGCGGCGATGATGACCACATCGGCGCGAGCGATGTCTTCGGCAGTCAGCACGTTATCCGCGCCAACGCTACCTTGCGTTTCGATTTTGACTTCATGGCCAAGCACTTGCGCGCCTTTTTCCAGCGCTTCCTGCGCCATGTAGGTGTGGGCGACGCCGGTCGGGCAGGAGGTGATGCCGATGACGTATTTGCCGGTGGCGGCAGTCTGCGGCACGGTACTCTCGCCGCCGGCGACGTCCGACAGCGCGCGGCGGATGTCTTCGGCATCGGTAGTTTTCGCCAGTTTTTCCGCAACTTCCTCGTCGCCCACCACGGTGCTTAAGCGCTTCAACACGGCGAGATGTTCATTGTCGCTGGCGGCAATGCCGACGATGAGGTAAGCCGGCTCGCCTTCGTCATCTTCCCAGTCAATGCCACCCGGCACTTGCAGCACGGCGATAGCGGTTTCCTTGATGAGGTGGCGGCTTTGCGGCGTGCCGTGCGGAATGGCGACGCCGTTACCGAGATAGGTGTTTTCCTGCGCCTCGCGCGCGAACATGCCTTCGACGTATTCCGGCGCGACCTTGCCGTTTTCCGCGAGCAGCGCCGCAACTTGGCGGATGGCCTCGTTTTTGTCGCGCGGCGTCGCGCCGAGACGGATGAGGGAGGTGGTCAGTTGCATGGGCTCTCCTGGTGGTTAAAGAGCGAACATTATGCGGCTTTTTCTTTAATAACGTCAGGTTAGCGTCGGTGGGGAAGCATTTACATACACCTGAGCGCTCGAAGTGTATGTATATCTAACGCTTCAGGCGTCCTTCAGCTTTGCCCAGTCATGCACGGTGACGCCGCGCTGATCCCACACCAAGACCGCTTCCTGCTCCAATTGCTTGAGCAGGCGCGACAGCGTTTCCGGGCGGATGGCGAGGTACTCGGCGAGATCTTTTTTATTGATGGCAAGCGGATAGAGCGCGCCGTTTCTGCGCTCGCCCTGCATGTGGTCGCGCAGATAATGCAAGAGGCGGGTGCGGGCGTCGAAGACGCTCAACATTTCAATCTGCGAGCTCAAAATCTGCACGTATTCCGCCATCGTTCCCATCATCGCGAGGCACAATTCCACGTTTTTCAAAAGAATATCGCGGAATTCACGGTTGCTGATGACCAGCAGCTCGGTGTCTTCGGTGGCAATGGCGTTGGCAGGGTAGGTTTCGTGGCGCATGAACATCAGCGCTTCGCCAAAACTCTGGCCGCGGCTGAACAGCTTGACCGTCTTCTCCTTGCCGTCCGGCGAGGAAAAATAGAGGCGCACCGTGCCGGAGAGGACGAGGAAGAAATCGGTAGTTACCTGATTCTTCGTAAAAATCATGCTGCCCGCCGAATAGCGGCGACGGTGCTGGTGGCGGGTCAGGCGTTCGCGGTCGGCGGGCGACAGCGGCGCAAGAAGGTAATGTTTTTCAAAGATATCAGCCATGACGACACCTGCGGGCAGAAAATAACCCCGCCATTATAGACGCAAAGCGAACCGGACCGCTCCCGGTATACGTCCCGTTATACATACACCTCGAGCGCTCAGGTGTATGTAAATAAGACCGGTGGCAGATCCGCCGCTGTCAGCACGCCCAAATCCACCAGCGCACGAGCGATGCCGTCCTCCTCCAGCGTGCCGGTGATGTAATTTGCGACCGCTTTCAGTTCGGCGCAGGCGTCGCCCATCGCCACCGCGCAGCCGACCGCGGTGAACATTTCTACGTCGTTCAGGCCGTCGCCGAACGCCATTGTCTCCGCCGGGGCAAAGCCGAGCGCGGCGCAGGCTTCACGAATGCCGCGCGCCTTGCTGCCGTCGGCGTGCAATAAATCGACCGCGCTGGCATGGCTGCGCACTGTGCGGTAGCGCCCGCCGTGCTCGGCGAGGATTGTCTGCAACGCCGCTTCTTCTGTCTCTGGCGCAAGGACGATGAGCTGATGCACCGCGTGTTCGCGGTAGTAATCGGGCGCGACCAGGTAGCACGGGTAGCCCTGCAAGACGCGGTGGCTGCTGCCGCGTGAGCGCCCCGCCGCCATGTGGCGTTCGGAGACGAAGGTGTATTCCCAGTCGCGGGCGCGGAAAGCGGCAATCAGCGAGGCTATTTCGGCGACTGGCAAGGGATGTGCGGAGAGGACGCGGTCGCCGTGGCGGTTGTACTGGCCGTTGCTGGCGATGACCAGTTCTATTTCGCCCGCCGCCACGAGGCGGGCTATCGCCGGCGGCAGGGCGGCGTAACCGCGCCCGGTGGCTATCGCCGGGATGATGCCGCGGGCGCGCAGGGCGGCGATGGCGGCAAGGCTTGCCGGTGAGATGTAATCGCTGCGGTGGTCGTACAGAGTGCGGTCAATGTCGAAGAAGACGGCGCGGGGCGTGTGCATGGGTACCTCTATCTTTTGAAAGGATAAATTTACATACAGCTGAGCGCTCGAGGTGTATGTAAATGACGGGATGGCAGGGCGTGTATGGTCATATCCATTTACAGCGCGGCTGTGGATTGTTTTTACGGAAATTTTCCGCCGACGTTTGCCATCTATTTATAAAAAAATTACAATAATTATCAGGAATACAGGGCGGGTGGCGCGGCTGCGAAACCCGTCTTCGTCTGTCTTTTTTTTTTCAATCTAATCAGGAGTAACTATGCTGACTAAAACTGAAAACCGCCCTGCCGCCTGGGCCAATTTCATTTCCGGCGACTGGGAAAACCGCGTGGATGTGCGCGATTTCATCCAGAAGAACTACACGCCGTATGAAGGCGACGGCAGCTTCCTCGCCCCCGCTACCCCGGCGACCACTAAGCTGTGGGACAGCGTGATGGAAGGCGTGAAAGAAGAAAACCGCACCAAAGCGCCGCTGAAAATTGATGCCGACATCGTCTCTGGCATCAACAGCCACGCGCCGGGCTACATCGACAAAGACCTCGAAGTCATCGTCGGTCTGCAAACCGATGAACCGCTGAAACGCGCCATTATGCCCTACGGCGGCATCAAGATGGTCATGGATTCCTGCCGCATCTACGAAACCCCGCTGAACGAGCAGGTCGCCAAAGCCTTCACCGAATACCGCAAAACGCACAACCAAGGCGTGTTTGACGTTTACACCCCGGACATCCGCCGCTGCCGCAAATCCGGCGTGCTGACCGGTTTGCCGGACGCTTACGGACGTGGCCGCATCATCGGCGACTACCGCCGCGTCGCCCTCTACGGTATCGACTACCTGATGGCCGACAAAGTCCGTCAATTCAACGAACTGCAAGCCGACCTCGAAGCCGGTAAAGACCTCGAAGCCACCATCCGCCTGCGCGAAGAAGTCTGCGAACAGCACCGCG
>CAURAS010000192.1:0-3848 GCA_963522865.1 uncultured Cardiobacterium sp. | reverse complement strand
TCGAATGCAGCCACATTGACGGCTCGGACAAACTGCTGCGCTTCAAACTGGACGTCGGCGAGCTGGGCGAGCGCGACGTCTTCTCCGGCATCAAAGCCTACTACCAGCCGGAAGACCTGATCGGGCGGATGGTCGTGTACGTCGCCAACCTCGCGCCGCGCAAAATGCGCTTCGGCATCTCCACCGGCATGATCCTCTCGGCGAGCGGCGATGGCCAACTGCACCTGCTACAGCCCGGCGACGGCGTCAAACCGGGGATGAAAATCGGCTGATGGCCACTTGTCGCCCGGCCAGCCATTTACATACACCTCGAGCGCTCAAGTGTATGTAAATTTCCGCCTCTAAAGCCCAAAAGGAAACCCATGAGCATCAAACAACAAGCCCTTGACCTCATCGCTACCCTGAATAGCGCCGACAAAACCCCGCTGATACAAATCACCTCGTACCTAAGCGACGCACCGCTACCGCTGACCGCCTCAAAAATCGGCGGCCGACCCTACCTGCCCGTGGGACAAGAAGTGCCGACCACCACCGACGGCAAACCGCTCTCGCTAGTCGCACAAATCAACTGCGCCGAGCTGCCCGCGAACGCCATCTACCCGCCGGCAGGCATCGTCCAATTCTGGATGAGCGGCCACGACGACCTCTGGGGCATGGATCTCGACAACCCCGTCTCACAAAAAGGCGCGCGCGTCATCTACTACCCGGAAATCGCTGCCGCGCGCGAAGACGCCCCCACCGCACAAATCGACTGGGACGAATGCGGCTGGCCGTGGCAAGAAGACGAAGAATACGCGCTGCAATTTACCGCCGCTGAAGGCATCCCGTGGCAGTTCGACAGCTACGAAAGCGAAGCGCGCTTCGTCAGCGCCTGGAACGCCGCCTACCCACAGCACATCGAAAAATTTCACGACCTCGATAACCTGGGCGAAGGCGACATCACCGACGACCTCCTCGACGCAACCGAAGCGGACAACTACGAACGCCACCACCTCGGCGGCAGCCCCCTCTTCGTGCAGAACGACCCGCGCGATGAACACAAAACCCTGCGCGGTTACACCATCAACCTGCTGACCCTCGTCTCTGAAACCGAAGGCGACGGTGAAATCATGTGGGGCGATGCAGGCACAGCCAACTGGCTCATCACCCCAGAACAACTGGCCGCACGCGACTTCAGCCAAGTGCTGTTTGAATGGGCATGCGGCTAAGCGATAATATCCCTTTACATACACCTCGAGCGCTCAAGTGTATGTAAAACCCAAACCTACCCGGAAAAACCATGACTACCAGACGTAAACGCGAACGCCAAGAGCTACTCGCTCAATACTACGACGAAACCAAAGAAATCATCATTCTGACCGCAGATTATAAAAACTGCCTGTGGGACAACGCCTGCGACCTCATCGCCTGGATGGAGGACGGTGAGCTGCACAACCACCACGGCTGGTTCAGGTGGCTGGACGACAAATGGGCGTCGTCGTTCCTACCGCTCAACGCCTACCGCCTGCGCGTCCGCCAGCACAAAGACTTTGCCAGCAGTTTCCTCCTGCTTGACGTCCTCCAAAAAGACGTTACCCACCCCGCGCTGCAAGCCGTGTGCGAGGCGTGGCTGCGCCCTACCGTCTGGCAAGAAGCGCCGTTTCCTGCCTTCATTCTGAATAAAAGAATCAGCAACTTTGAGGCTGACATAGATTGGCTTGGCGCCCCCATCCACGTCTCGCTGGAACAAGAAGCAGACCACGAAACGCCGCCGGACGCGGTCATCGCCACCCTGCGCAAACTGTACGCCGCGCCAGAGCAGTGGCAAACGCGCCTCAAAAACTGGGCATGCGACGAACTGCTGAGTGAAGCACAAACATGGCAGAAAAAAAACAAAGCGCCGCTGAGCGCCGAGGCATTCCGCCAGCGCCTCCGCCTGCAAGAAATCTACTGCTACGGCGACGGCAGCTTCTCCGCCTGCTTTGATAGCGACGGTATCTTCGCCAAGCTCGTCACCTTCGTTGAAGTCAATCCTGACGACAGCTTAAAAGAAGTGGGCATCACAGAATAAAAACGCGGCTACTCACTCATTGACCATGACTATTTACATACACCTCGAGCGCTCAGGTGTATGTAAACCTTTCCCCATCCCTTGCCCTTGCAACCCAGGAAAGTCCATGAACCGCAAAACCCTTGCCCTGCTTCTCGCCGCAGCTGCTGCCAACATCCACGCTGCCAACCTGTACTTCGCGACCGAACCCGTTGAAGCCAGCGACTACTTCAACAACCCCGACTACCAGCGCTTTACCGAAACCTGCGAAGATCAAGTGAATATCCAAACAGACGTCCACAAAAGCAAAACCAACCGCCCGAAAATCGACGAGCAGCTCAACCACGACGCACCCACGCCGGAAGACCTCAAAAAATTCATTATCGGCAGCATCAAAGAATTCTACGAAGAAGGCAGCGACAAAGAATCCCTCTGCACCGCCACCCACAACTACACAACCCGCTACACCCCGAATTACCTCGGCCATCATGGCGCGCTGGAGCAGTTCAGCGTGACCACCGAGCTATACCTTGGCGGTGCGCACGGCGTCGCCGGCACCACCTACTACGTCTTTGACGAACAAGACCGCCGCCTGACCCTTGCCGATTTGTTGCAAGGCGACAAAAGTACGCTCTACCCGCTGCTGGACGCGGAATACAAGAAAGAAGCCACCTTTGATCCCGCTGCTAAAGACCTCGAAGAATACGAGCGCGAGCAGGTCAAAAACCTGCACGAAGCCGACAACTTCTACTTCAGTGCGGACGGCATCGTCTTCTCCTATGTACCTTATGCCGTCGCCCCCTTCGCCGCCGGGCAAGTTGAACTTACCCTGCCCTACAGCAAACTGCGCGGCATCATCAAAGACGCCTACCTGCCACAATAAATGCGACGACCGTCCTGCCGCCCATATCTATACATACACTTAGAGCGCTCAGGTGTATGTAAATGCACAAGGGGGTAAATCTCTTTGAACACTGCGGTTCGTGGATAAACGCCATCTCGCCCGTACATGGAGGCTGTCACCACCCCTGCGTATGCTGGGCGACGAGGTCGGCGAGCAGTTCGATGTGTGCCGGGTCGTCGTTGAGCGCCGGGATGTAGTCGTAGTGCGTGCCGCCATGTTGCAGAAAGAGGGCGCGGTTAGTCATCGCCATTTCTTCGAGGGTTTCGAGGCAGTCAGCGGTGAAGCCGGGGCAGATGATACGGATGTTTTGGTAGCCGTCTTGCGCGAGGGCACGGATGGTTTCGTCGGCGTAGGGTTGCAGCCAGGGTTCGCTGCCAAAGCGCGATTGGTAGACGAGGCGGTAGCGTTCGGCGGGCAGTTGGAGTGCGGCGGCGACGGCGGCGACGGTCGCTTCGCATTGGCGCTGGTAGGGGTCGCCTTCGCGGCTGTAGCGCGCGGGCAGGCCGTGGAAGGAGAAGAGCAGTTGTTCGGTCGCGCCGTGGGCGAGGGTGTGGCGGCGGATGCTGTCAGCAAGCGCTGCGATGTAGCGCGGGTGGGTGTGCCAGTCGCGCACCAGGCGCAGTTCGGGGATGCCGCGCTGGTTGGCGAGTGCCTGGGCAACGCCGTCGAAGACGCTGGCAGTGGTGGCGTCGCTGTATTGTGGGTACATCGGCACGACCAGCAGTTTTTCGATACCGCGTGCGGCCAGGTCGCGCAGGGCGCTTTTGATGGATGGCTGGCCGTAGCGCATGGCGTTTGCGACGTGGATATGACCGAGGCCACGGGCGGCGAGGGTGCTACGCAGGGCGACGGTTTGCCGGGCGGTGATGGCGATGAGCGGCGCGCCGTCTTCTTGCCAGATTTGCCGGTAGGCGT
>CAURAS010000191.1:0-3854 GCA_963522865.1 uncultured Cardiobacterium sp. | reverse complement strand
TGCAGCATCATCACCCGTTCGAGGCTGACCAGCGAGGAAACGCTGATGTCTTTCAGCTGTTTGCGTTTCAGGCGGCGGAAGAGCCAGCCGTAAAGCGCGGCATGGAGAAAGGCGAGCGAGATGAACGTCCAGGCGGCGATAGAGGTCAAGATATGCCACCACATGCCGGGCGAGAGGTGCTGGGCGAACGGCTTGTCGCTGACGAAAACGAGGGGCAGGGCGACCGCGACCGCGTTCACCAGACAAATCACCACGCCGCCGAGCGCCATCGAAGCGCGCCACAGCCAAAAGACGGAAATACAGGCGACGAACCAGGCGTTCACCGACACCATGTTAAAGACGGAAAGATTGAGGTGGCCATTGGCCTGAAGCGAGACAATCAGCGACAGGGCATGACCCTGACAGGCGCAAACCAGAATGCCCAACACCCACAGCGGATTGATGCGGCGCAGCGGCTTGCGATAAACGCGGACAAAACCGGCGGCAGCGGCAACATAGGCAAAAATGGTAAACAGCGGCAGCCAAAGCTGCATAAAACATCCTGAAAAATAACGGGGGCGGCTATAATACAACAAAATTTCACATTACTAGCCCACAAGGAAAGCCCATGTTTGACAACCTTAGCGAACGCTTGCAAGGCACGTTCAAAAAACTGCGTGGCCAAAGCCGCATCACCGAAGAAAACATCACCCAAGCCCTGCGCGACGTGCGCATGGCGCTCATTGAGGCAGACGTCGCCCTGCCGGTGGTCAAAGAAGTCATTGAGACCATCAAAAATGCCGCTGTCGGCCAGGAAGTCAGCCTCAAACTCTCGCCCGACCAAGCCTTTATCAAAACCGTCAAAAGCGAACTCGTCCGCATCATGGGCGAAGAAAACAGCGCGCTCAACCTCGCCACCCAGCCGCCGGCGGTCGTCCTCATGGCGGGTTTGCAAGGCTCCGGCAAAACCACCTCCAGTGCCAAACTCGCGCGCAAACTCATCAACGAAAAGAAAAAAGTCGCGCTCGTTTCCGCTGACGTCTACCGCCCGGCGGCGATTGAACAGCTGAAAACCCTTGCCGAACAAGTCGGCGCGACCTTCATCCCGTCAGACGCCAGCGAAAAACCGGCGGACATCACCGCCCGCGCGCTCGATTTCGCCAAACGCCAATACTTTGACGTCCTCATCGTCGATACCGCCGGCCGCCTGCACATCGACGACGCGCTGATGGACGAAATCCGCACCCTGCACGCGCAGTTGAAGCCGATTGAAACCCTGTTCGTCGTGGACAGCATGACCGGCCAGGACGCCGCCAACACTGCGAAAGCCTTCAACGACGTGCTGCCGCTCACCGGCGTCGTTCTCACCAAAATCGACGGCGACGCGCGCGGTGGTGCGGCACTTTCCATCCGCCACATCACCGGCAAACCGATCAAATTCCTCGGCGTCGGCGAAAAAACCGAAGCGCTCGAAGCCTTCCACCCCGACCGCATTGCCTCGCGCATCCTCGGCATGGGCGACGTCCTCGGCCTCATCGAAGACCTCGAACACCAGGTAGACGAAGAAAAAGCGCGCAAACTCGCCACCAAAATGGCGAAAGGCAAAACCTTCGACCTTGACGACTTCCGCGAACAACTGCACCAAATGCAGTTGATTGACATGGAAAAAATGCTGGAAAAAATCCCCGGCATGGGCAACATCCCGCAGGCGGTGAAAGACCAGCACCTCTCGCCGAAAAAAATCCGCCGCCAAGAAGCGATCATCCTCTCGATGACCATGCAAGAGCGCCACAACCCGGACATCATCAAGGGTTCGCGCAAACGCCGTATCGCTGCGGGCGCAGGTGTGGACGTGCCGGAAGTAAACCGTCTGCTCAAACAGTTCAAAGAAATGCAGACGCAGATGAAAAAATTCCGCAGCGGCAAAATGCTACGCATGCTCGGCGCCGCCAAAGGCGCACTGCCGATGGGCAAGCTGCCGTTCAAATAAGCGCCGCTTTTGTCCGCAGAAAAACGCCCTCCCTGTGAGGGCGTTTTTGTGGCGATAGCTATTTACATACACATTGAGCGCTCAGGTGTATGTAAATGATGTTTATCGTAGCCGCATGCCTAAAGCTGCGTAGACAAGGGCGACCGGTATTGCTACGGCCGATTTCGGGGTCGATAACGGTGTCATCGCCGCTGTCTTTGCGATAGGTGCGCGGCAGCAGATAGCGTCCTGGCGGCAGGCGCAGTGCGATGGCCTCCTCCGCTTGCCATTGCGCCAAACGAGGAAAACGGCATAGGGCAGTGAGAGGAAAAGCGCGTGATACGGCGGCGGGAAAAGGAGTGTCATGCACAAGCGCTACGGCGATTTATAGCAATCCTCCTCAAGCCCCATACGGCGTCGCACCGCCGTACAATCGCGTACTGTTTTCGGCGGCACGACCTATGTGGCGGAATAATGTGATTTATACATACACCTGAGCGCTCGATCTGTATGTAAATGAAAGCGCGCATGGAATAAAGTCCCGCTGCTTGAACAACCCTTACCGCTATGTTAAAAAGCCGTTCCGTCGCGCCCCGGTTGGCATGGGCGCGTTTTTTGTCTGTTGGAGGTTCTATGAAAGGTTTGTTGCGCGCCGCGTTGGCGGTGGTTTTGGCGGTGGCGGCGTTCGTCGCGCAGGCAGCGGAGAAGGTGAAGGTCGGCTATATCGCCCTGCCGTCGCACGCGCCCAGTTTTATTGCCAAGGAAAAGGGGTATTACGCCGCCGAGGGGCTGGATGCCGAGCTGGTGCCGTTTCAGGCGGCGCAGGCGATGGCGGTCGCGATTGCTTCCGGCGATATTGATTTTGGCATTACCGCGGTTTCTGGCGGTTTGCTCAATCTGGCGGCGCGTGGCGATGCAGTGCGCATTTTCGGCGGCGCGCTGGAGGAGGCCGACGGCGTGCCGGGGCATAAGATTCTCGCCAGCAAGGCGGCGTTCGATGCCGGGTTGCAGTCGCCGATGGATTTGGACGGCAAGCGTTTTGCCATCACCACCCAGGGTTCTTCGTTTGAGTATATGGGTTTGCAGATTGCCGCCAAGGTGGAGGCGAAGGTGAAGACGGTCGCGCTCAACAATATGCCGGCGATTGCCGCGGCGTTGCAGGCGGGCAAGGTGGATGTTGCCGTCGCCCAGCCGGGCATTGCCGCCGATTTGGTCACCAAGGGCGCGGCGGTGGAAATCGGCAAGGTGGTGGATTTTCTGCCGGGCTATCAGGTGACGGTACTCTTTACCGGGACGAAGCTGGCGCAGGAGAAGCCTGAGCAGTTGGCGGCGTTCAAGCGCGCGTTTGCCAAGGGCGCGGCGGATTACAACGCGGCGCTGGTGGATAAATCGCTGGACGCGGCGGCAACGGAAGCGGTCATCGCCGCCATTCATAAATATGTGTACGTCGATCGCAGTGCCGAGGAGGCGAGTCGCCTCATCCGCGAGGGCGCGATGCTGATTTCGCCGGAGGCGCGGCTGAACCGCGACGATGTGCGCAAGCAAATCGGCTGGTTCAAGGCGCAGAAGCTGGTGCCGGATACGCTGGATGCTAACACGCTGCTGGCGGACTGATGCGGCTTTTGGTTGAGGGCATTTCCCACCGCTATCACGGGCGGCAGGTGTTGCAGGAGGTGTCGTTTGCGATTGAGGCGGGCGAGATTGTCTGTATCATCGGCCCATCCGGCTGCGGCAAATCGACGCTGCTGCGGATGATTGGCGGGCTGGAGCGCGCCGAGCAGGGCACGGTGTGGATGGAAGGCGCGCCGCCTGCGGCATCGCTTAACCCGCTGACGTTCGTCTTTCAGGATTTCGCCCTGCTGCCGTGGCGCACGGTGGCGGACAATATCGCGCTGGTGCTGGAGCA
>CAURAS010000190.1:0-3885 GCA_963522865.1 uncultured Cardiobacterium sp. | reverse complement strand
AAATCGGCAAATGGAAAACCACCGTGCAAATGTTCTCCATGGGCTTCCTCATCTTTCGCGAACCTTGGCTTGGCCTGCCCATCTGGCGCATCGGCCAGGTGCTGATGCTGATTGCCGCCGTACTCACCCTCCTCTCCATGTGGCAATACACCGCCGCCGCCTACCGCTACTTCCGCGAAGCGATGACGACAGCGACGCCGCACTGAAAACGTGTAGAATGCCGCGCGAATTTCCCCGGAACCCTACATGAACCCCACCCTCATCAGCCAGCGCTTCCGCGGCTTCCTGCCGGTCGTCATTGACGTCGAGACCGGCGGCTTTGACGCCAAAAAAGACGCGCTGCTCGAACTCGCCGCCGTGCTGGTCAACTTCGACGAAAACCAGCGCCTTTGCCGCACCCACACCATCCACTACCACATCCACCCCTTTCCCGGCGCCAACATCGACCCCGAAGCGTTGAAAATCACCGGCATCGACCCCTACCACCCGCTGCGCCCGGCCTATCACGAAGACAAGGCGGCGGAGCGCTTCTTCGACGAAATCCGCGCCTACCAAAAACAACAAGAATGCACGCGCTCGATTCTCGTCGGCCACAACGCCACCTTCGACCTCGGCTTCATCAACGCCCTTGCCGAACGCACCGACTACAAACGCAACCCCTTTCACCCCTTCAGCGTCCTTGACACCGTATCATTAGGCGCGCTTGCCTACGGCCAGACCGTGCTGGCGCGTATCGCCCGCCAGGGCGGCTTCGAATACGACAGCAGCAAAGCGCACGGCGCCAAATACGACGCAGAACTCACCGCCGACATCTTCTGCCACATCGTCAACACCTGGGCAGAAAAAGTGGGCTATAGCTGGCCTGCCAGCGAGGAGCAACCATGAACGACATCGCCACCCTGACCCCGCCGCAAGGCTGGAAACTGCTGAATGGCAGCCAAAAACAGCGCTTCATCAACGAACACCTGAGCGGTGCCGAAGACATCATCGCCATCGCCCTGCCGGATGGCGGCGACGGCAGCGTCTTCGCCCAACTCAGCTACCGCCCGGCGGGCTACGTTGATGAAAACATCCAGATAGACCCGACCCGCGTCCGCCAGGGCATTAGCGAAGACCTTGACATGCTCAACCAGGAAAGCGGACTCTCCGGCAACGACGCCGTGCGCTGGAAAACCTTCTCCCCCGCGCCCAAATACGACAGCGCCAACCACTGCGTCGAATACGGCGTTGAACTCACCATCGGCCAGGACAGCGTACTCAACCGCTACAAAATGTACCTGGTGCGCAACGGCGCCGTCGTTCTCACCCTCGTCGGCACGCCCGCCGACAACCTCAACCTGCAAGAATGGCGCGTCACCCCGAAAGACAGCCTGCGCTACGAACACTTCGACCCGCACAGCGACCCGCGTGCCGAAGGCACACTCATCAACCTGCTCTTGATGAACCGCTTTATCTAAAGCCGCAGCGTGCAACAAAAAAGCCGGATAAATTCCGGCTTTTTTATTTTGAACAGCGTATTGCAGAAAAAGAAACGTATAGGACAAAAAGGAGCCATTCATCATCAGATAAAGAGCAATAGTTCTTTATAAACCTGATCCTATTTCCCTTTTTGTCCCATGATGACACCCCAACTTGCGCTTTACGTCGGCAAATCGTCCGTCCAGCATATCGGTGGGTTGGATGCGCAAACCACGGTGCGCCTTGAAAGTAAACAGGTAATAAACACATCACGCCCCATTCCCGCGCAAAAACGCCTCTACCCGCTGCAAATCCTCCTCACAATCCACCCCCGGCGGCGGTGCCTCATCCACCACGCCGACCGCAATACGCAGACCATGTTCCAAAAAGCGCAACTGCTCCAGCTTCTCCGCCTGCTCCAGCGGCGTTGCCGCCAACTGCGGATAACGCTTCAAGGCAGCGACACGGTAAGCATAAATGCCGATATGGCGCAAATACGGAAACGCGCCGGAAACACCATCAGCGTCGCGCACATACGGAATCGCCGCGCGGCTGAAATACAGCGCCAGCCCACTCTGATCGCAGACAACCTTCACCGTGGTCGCTACCGCAGGCGAATGCTGCGCGTCAAACGGCGCAGCAAGCGTCGCCACCGCCGCCTCCGGCCGCGCCGCCAGCGCCGCCGCCACCTCGCCGATTAGCGCGGGCGGCAACAGCGGCTCATCGCCCTGCACATTGACGACGATAGTGTCATCCGCCCAGCCGAGGCGTTCCACCACCTCGCACAGCCGCTCCGTACCATTCTCGTGGTCAGCGCGGGTCAAAACCCCCTGCACCGCCGCCTCGCCCTCCAGCAACGCGCCAATGCGCGCATCATCAAAAGCGACCCACACTGGAAAACCGCTGGCGACCGCCTGCCGCGCAGTCCGCACCACCATCGGCACCCCGGCAATCAGGCGCAGCGGCTTGGCGGGCAGGCGGGTCGAACCATAGCGGGCGGGAATAACGACGACGGTGTTCATATAAAAGCTCCGGTTGGGAAAAGGGGCGGCTATCTTAACGCCGAATCGCGCACGGGCGCGGCGGAATCTCACGCAACTATGTAAAAAAACGCGTGATGAGGCAATGATATTTACATACGCTTAAGCGCTCTTGGTGTATGTAAATGGCATATGCAAGCCCGCAGGACTATACTCCTTCTTCTACTACGCGAAGCCTACGGCGAAAGGGAGGGCTATGATTTACATACACCTGAGCGCTCGTAGTGTATGTAAATGGAAGCCCTGAACGGCAGGCTACAGCAATCCGGCTGATCCCATGCTAAATCCATCGCTACAGGTAGCGCTCTAAACAACAACAGGGGCGTTGCCGCCCCCGTGGTTGTTTGTTGTGTCCGCGTTTAGTCGCGTTTTTCTTCACCGTCTTCGGCTGCGTTGTCGCCATTTTCCGGCGGCGCGGCAGCTTCGTCGTGTGTGGGCTCGGCAGGTGTGTTGTCTGCTGCTTCACTGCCTTCGCTTGTGTTGTCCGCGTTTTCCGCTTCAGTCACGGTGTCCGCAGGAGGCGCTTCCGCAGCGATGGTTTCATCGGCAGCGATTTCTTTTTCTGCGACCGCTTCCGCTTCTGACTCAGCTTCTGCGTGCGTGTTTTCGCTTGCAGTCTCTGCTTCAGCGGCAGGTTGTGTGCCCTCGCCTTCTTCCGCTTGGGCTTCTTCCGCGCTTGCCACAACGGTTTCTTCGGTAGCAGGCTCGGCTTCTGCCGCGACCGATTCGCCTTCGTCGGCGACTTCTGGCGTGGTTACCGGTTGTGCGCCCTCGCCTTCTGTTGCAGCTACGGTTTCGCCCTGCCCTGCTTCTGCCGCCTGGCGCAAGGTTTTGATTTTTGCGGTGAGCGTGGTTAGCAGTTCGGCGAAGGCTTGTTCGAAACCAGCGATGCCTTCGGCTTCGAGTTCGACGTACAGTTGCGCCCAGTCGATGCCGGCATCGGTGATTTGTTGTAGCAGTTGCGGCGCTTGGTCGATGTTGCGCAGCAGGGTTTCTTCGGCGCGGCCGTGCGCTTTGAAAGCAGCGTAGGTCGCAGGCGGGATGGTGTTGACGGTGTCGCGGCCAATCAGCAGTTCGACGTAGCGCACGTCCGAGTAGGCCGGGTTTTTGGTGCCGGTGCTTGCCCACAAGAGGCGTTGTACCGCCGCGCCTTTTTTGGCGAGGTCTACCCAGTCGTCGTGGCTGATGCGCTCCAGGTAGTAGCTGTAGGCCGCTTGCGCGTTGGCGATGGCGGCGCGACCACGCAACGCGGCGTGTTCGTCGGCAAGCAGCGCGTCGATTTTGCTGTCCACGCGGCTGACGAAGAAGCTCGCTACCGAGCGTAGCAGGTCAATGGATTGTCCGGCGGCGACGCGCGCTTTCAGGCCGTCAATGTAGGCTTCCAGTG
>CAURAS010000189.1:0-3899 GCA_963522865.1 uncultured Cardiobacterium sp. | reverse complement strand
CGGCGCGGTCGGCGATGCGGGCGATGGGCGCCTTGCTGCCCTGCGCTTCGGCGAGCGCCGCCATCATGTCGCCGAGCAGGGTTTGGCTGCCAAGCTGTTCGGCGCGATAAATCAGGCTGCCGTCGCTGACGAGCGCCCCTGCCAGCACGCGGCTGCCGGGCGCTTTCGCTTCCGGGCGCGATTCGCCGGTCAAGTGGCTCTCGTCCGTCCAGCCGTTGCCGCCCTCAACGATGCCGTCGGCAGCGATGCGCTCGCCGTGGTTGGCGCGCAGCAGGTCGCCGATTTGGATGTGGTCAAGCGGCACGGTTTGCCAGCCGCCGTCGCGCTGCACGCTCACCTGGCGCGGCGTCAGCTGGAGCAAGAGGCCGAGGCTGTTCAGGCTGGTTTTTTTGCTGCGGTGTTCGAGGTATTTGCCAAGCGAGACGAAGCCGATGACCATCACCCCCGCCTCGAAATAAACGTGCCCGTGGCCGTGCGGCGCGGCCATCATGTAGAGCGAGTAGAGGTAAATCGCGCTGGTGCCGAGGGCGACGAGGACGTCCATGTTGGCCAGTCCCCCCTTGATGCTCGCCCAGGCGCTTTTATAGAACGGCACGGCGAGCCAAAGCTGGACGATGCTGGCAAGCACCAGCTGCGCCACGGGCGGCAGCATCCAGTCGTGGCGGCCTGTCATCATGCCAATCATGCCGACGAGAAACGGCAGGTTGATGGCCAGCAGCAACCATAGCCGCCAGCCGGGATGCGCCGCTTCGTCGGCGGGCGGGGAGTCTTGCGGCAAGCTGGCGCTGTAACCGGTTTTGGCGATGAGCGCGACGAGTGCCGCCGGGTCACTCTGGCTGTCGTCGTAGGTGATTTGTGCTTCTTCGCTAGCGAAATTGACGCTGGCGGCGGCGATGAAGGGTTTTTTGTTGAGGACTTTTTCGATGCGGCTGGCGCAGGCCTGGCAGGTCATGCCGTCGATGTGGTAGCGGATTTTTTGCTGCATGGGGATGGTGAAATATGATGATGGGTGTTGGTTCGAACGCCCCCTCCCCTGATGGGGAGGGTTAGCGTTACTGGCGTTACGTCGCGTTATACATACACCTAAGCGCTCGATGTGTATGTAAATGTCTGGGGCGGTTGATTACAACGACGCCTCGTAGCCGCCGTCTTCTACCGCCTCAACCAGCGCGGCCGGACTGGTCTTTGCCGGGTCAAACGACACCGTCGCGTTCTTGTTTTCCAGACTGACTTCGGCGCTTGCCACGCCATCAACGCCCTGCAGGATGCCGGTGACGCTCTTGACGCAGCCGCCGCAGTTCATACCTTCCACATTCAAAACAACCGTTTGCATAACATTCTCCCAAAGGGTGAAAACACGCAGCATTGCGAAACGCTGCACCGGGACGCACTATAAGCCTTCACCCACGGTCAAGGTCAAGCATCATGAACATCAGCGAAGCGGCGCGGCAGAGTAGCCTCACCGCCAAACAAATCCGCGATTATGAAAAGCAGGGGCTGCTCGCGCCAGCGGCGCGTAGCGATGCCGGTTATCGTCGCTACGGCGCGGGCGACATGGCGCGGCTGCATTTCATCCGCCACGCGCGCGAGGTCGGCTTTTCCCTCAAGCAAATCGCCACCCTGCTGCAATTACAGGAAAACCCGGCGCGGCACGCGGGCGAGGTCAAGCGGCTGACCGCGCAGCACATCGCCGCGCTCCATGCACAAACCGCCCGTCTGCAAAAGATGATCGCCGAGCTGCAACGCTGGCATGACGCCTGCCACGGCGACCACCAGCCCGATTGCGCCATTCTCGACGGCTTGCAGCAGGAATAAGCGGCAATGACAAATAATGAAAAGGCCATTGGCGTTATACATACAGTTTAGCGCTCGATGTGTATGTATATTGACAAAGAGAAACCGCATGGCGAGACATTCGGATAAATATAAAGCGGGAAATCGGCGAAACGGCTACAGCGCGATAAATTGTTGCATGGTCGCCACATATATCGGGCAAAGCGTGCAGAAGTGAAACATGACAAAACGGCGATTATCTATTAGGATACAACGCTTTCATCAACCCTCCTGACGAATACTTCAAAAATATGAAAAAAATCATCTTGCTGTCTCTAATGCTCGCTTGTCAGAGTCTCTATGCCGCCCCTGCCGGCAAAGCGCCGGTTGCGAGTAAAACCGCGCAAAGCAGCAGCGTAAAAAAAGTTGCGCCTGCGCAAAAAAATGCCAAAAGCGGCGAGAAAAAAGCCGAAAAGCCCGCAGCGAAAAAGCCCCCGAGCAAAGCCCCTGCCAGCAAAACAGACGACAAGAAAAAAGACAAAACGGAGGCAAAGAAAAATACCACTGCCAAGACAAATGCTCCTGCGAAAAAACCAGATAAAGCGAACAAGAAACCGGTAGACACGCAGAAAAAAGCCGTCGCCCAAAAAAGCGAGGGTAAACGCGAGAAAAACGGTAAAACACAAACAGAGAAAAAAACCGTCGCCAGTAAAACCCGCGAAACGGCGACCAATAGCAGTGTTAGCAGCGCCCGCACCACTCTGCTTAATCACGGCAAAAAATTCATCGGCACGCCTTATGTCTGGGGTGGCAGCTCGCCCAAAGGTTTCGACTGCTCCGGCCTTGTGCAATATCTCTACCAAAAACAGGGCATTACTATTCCGCGCAATAGCCGCGAGCAATTCTCCCGTCTGCCGGTTGCCAGCACGCCGCAGCCCGGCGATCTCGTCTTTTTCCGCCGCAACGGCGTTATTAACCACGTCGCGCTCTACCTGGGCAACGGCAAAATGCTGCACGCCCCGCAAACTGGGATGAATGTCCGCATAGACGATATGGAGCGCCCCAACTGGAAACGCCGCTATGCCGGGGCGCGCCGCGCGTTCAAGGGCGAAAAAACCGTCATCGTCGCCAGTACCGTACAGAAAAAAGACAAGGCACCAAACGACAAACGAGTGGCGAAACGTGCACCAACGACCAAAGAAAAGAGCAAGGCGAAAAAAGAGGTGCGGCGCTAAATCTTCCTAAATCTTCCAATAAAACGCGGGTTTATAACAGCCCGCGTTTTTTATGCGCCATCGTGCGACAAAACACTCCTGCCGGTAAAGTCTCATCAAGACACGTCGCCAAAGACAGTACGGCGAGGCGACGCCGTATGAGACGCCACATACATACACCTTGAGCGCTCAGCTGTATGTATAACTATCCCATTTGCATTCCATCCGGTCTCGTCTTTTTTCGCATTCCAAGGGAAGCGTCTACTTCCGGGAGCGACGTCCCGCCATGCGTTGCAGGATTTTTTCGCCACGGCGCTGATGAATGACGGTCATGAGGATGTGGCCCGTGATGAGCGCGAGCAGAAGCCAGGCGCTGCGGCCGTGCCAGTGGTCGCCGAAACGGGTCAGCGCGTTTTCCGCGTTACCGTCGCGACCGAGGGCAGCATCGCGGATGAGGGCGATGGTTGGCACGATGATCATCAGCAGGTAGAGCGCGAGATGGCCGAGCAATACTGCACGGTTACCCGGCGCGGGACGCTGTTCGCCCGCAATCGCCCAGATGCCGCGGAACAGCACCAGCATCAGCAAGGCGTTGCCGAGGGTTTTATGCACGGGGATGAGGACTTGCCAGCGCGCGCTGATGTGCCAGGCGATGGCCATGAGGAACATCAGCAGGATGGCGAGTGCCATGCCCCAGTGCAGGATGCGGCTGATGGTACCGTAGTGGGTGTGGGTGTCAGGTTGCATGATTGGAGGAGCAGTGATGGGGCAGCGGCATGGAGGATGACGATAAATACGCCGCCACGTCTCAGTGACTGCGGCGTTGTCTTAGAAAGCGTGGGGGCATTTACATACAGCTGAGCGCTCGAGGTGTATGTATAGCAATCCTCCTCAAGCCTCATACGGCGTTGC
>CAURAS010000188.1:0-3903 GCA_963522865.1 uncultured Cardiobacterium sp. | reverse complement strand
CAATCGGCACCGGATGCTCCAGATAGCGCGTGGAAACCGTGCCATAAACCTCGCTGCTGGCGCGCACCTCCGGCAACATGCTGCGCGGAATATCAAACAGCGCCAAGAGTTCATCATCCCAATCCAGCGTGTGGATGTTGTAGAGCATGGTGCGGCTGGCGTTGCTGGGGTCGGTAACAAACACCTCGCCCTTGGTCAAATTCCAGATGAGCCAAGTGTCAATCGTGCCGAAGCACAGCTCGCCGCGCTCCGCCCGCTTGCGCGCGTTCTCGACATTATCGAGAATCCACTTGACCTTGGTCGCGGAAAAATAAGCATCAATGATGAGCCCGGTCTTGCCGCGAATCCAGTCGCGCTTGTCGTGCAGACTGTCGCAATACTTGGCGGTGCGGCGGTCCTGCCAGACGATGGCATTGCACACCGGCTCGCCGGTGGCGCGGTCCCAGACGACGGTGGTCTCGCGCTGGTTGGTAACACCAATCGCGGCGATATCCTTCGCTTCCAGCCCGGACTTGGCAAGCGCTTCGGTCAGTACCGCAATCTGCGAGCCCCAAATCTCCTTCGCATCGTGCTCGACCCAACCCGGCGTCGGAAAATACTGGGTAAACGGCTTCTGGGCGACGCTGATCGTCTCGCCGTGGCGATTGAAAATAATCGCGCGCGAGGACGTCGTGCCTTGGTCGAGCGACATGATGAACTGATTTTGCATAAGCAATCCTCGTCTGAAAAACAGAAAACGTCGAAAAACCGCAAAAGATTGAAAGTTTTTCAACAATTGGAAACATAAAATTTTTATCTAACCCGCGCAAGAGTAAACACCGCGAGCCGCGCTATCCCGTTGAAAAGAAGAAAACTAAAAATGACGCACGAACGGCCACCCCGCAAATGACAAACAGCGGCGATACGGGCAGCACTAACGATTTACATACACCACGAGCGCTTAGGTGTATGTAAAACGCCCGTGGCAAACCGCTGCCGTTTACCGGGGTCGCTATAATGCCCCCGACTGCAACCCATCAGGACACCCCATGAGCGACCGCTTCCAACTCGTCAGCAACTACCAGCCCTCCGGCGACCAGCCGACCGCCATCGCCCAACTGCTCGAAGGCCTTGAAGACGGCCTCGCCAAACAAACCCTGCTCGGCGTCACCGGCTCCGGCAAAACCTTCACCATGGCGAACGTCATCGCGCGCGCGCAGCGTCCGGCGCTGATTCTCGCGCCGAACAAAACCCTGGCCGCGCAGCTCTACGGCGAAATGCGCGAATTCTTCCCGCACAACGCCGTCGAATACTTCGTCTCCTACTACGACTACTACCAGCCGGAAGCCTACGTCCCCGCCTCCGACACCTTCATCGAAAAAGACGCCTCCATCAACGAACACATCGAACAAATGCGCCTCTCCGCCACCAAAGCCATCCTCGAGCGGCGCGACACCATCGTCGTCGCCTCCGTCTCCAGCATCTACGGCTTGGGCGACCCCAGCCAATACCGGCAAATGCGCCTGCACCTCTCGCGCGGCGAAACCATCGACCCGCATGACGTCTTCTCGCATCTCGCCGAACTGCAATACACCCGCAACGACATTCAGCTCCTGCGCGGCACCTTCCGCGTCAAGGGCGACGTCATCGACATCATGCCCGCCGAATCGGACTGGTATGCGGTGCGCCTCGAACTCTTTGACGACACCATCGAAAACATCCGCTACTTCGACCCGCTCACCGGCGAAATGCACGAAGCCGTGCCCCGCATCACCATCTACCCGAAAACCCACTACGCCACGCCGCGCGCGACCGTCTTAAACACCATCGAACAAATCAAGGCCGAACTGCGCGAGCGCGTCGCGGCGCTGACCGCACAAAACAAACTGGTGGAAGCGCAGCGCCTCGAACAACGCACCCGCTTCGACCTTGAAATGATGGTAGAGCTCGGCTACTGCTCCGGCATCGAAAACTACTCGCGCTACCTCTCCGGACGCGAGGCGGGCGAACCGCCGCCAACCCTGCACGACTACCTGCCGCCGGACGCGCTGCTGATGATAGACGAAAGCCACGTCACCATCCCGCAGTTAAACGGCATGTACCGCGGCGACCGCTCGCGCAAAGAAACCCTGGTGGATTACGGCTTCCGCCTGCCGTCGGCACTCGACAACCGCCCGCTCAGATTCGAAGAATTCGAAGCACTCGCCCCGCAAACCATCTACATCTCCGCCACCCCCGGCGACTACGAACGCGAACACAGCGGCCAGACCGTCGAACAAGTCGTGCGCCCGACCGGCCTGCTCGACCCCGAAGTCGAAATCCGCCCGGTGGACAGCCAGGTGGAAGACATCCTCGGCGAAATCCGCGAACGTGTCGCCGCCGACGAGCGCGTCCTCATCACCACGCTCACCAAAAAAATGGCAGAAGACCTGACCGACTACCTGATGGAACACGAAGTGCGCGTGCGCTACATCCATTCCGACATCAACACCGTCGAGCGCATGGAAATCATCCGTGACCTGCGCCTCGGCACCTTTGACGTCCTGGTCGGCATCAACCTCCTGCGCGAAGGACTGGACATGCCGGAAGTCTCGCTGGTCGCCATCTTTGACGCCGACAAAGAAGGCTTCCTCCGCGGCGAACGCGCCCTCATCCAGACCATCGGCCGCGCCGCGCGCAACGCCCGCGGCAAAGCCATCCTCTACGCGGCGCACATCACCCGCTCGATGCAGGCGGCGATGGACGAGACCGCGCGCCGCCGCGAAAAACAACAACAATACAACGAAGCGCACGGCATCACCCCGCAGACCATCCGCAAAAAAATCACCGACGTCATGGAAGGCGCGCATGTCGCCATCAAGGCGAAAAAAGCGCACCGCGAACGCGAGCGCGAAGAAATGCCGGCAGACCCGAAAGCGGCGGCGAAACTCATCAAACAGCTGGAAAAACAAATGCTGGAGCACGCGAAAAACCTCGAATTCGAAGCCGCCGCCGCCCTGCGCGACCGCATCAAACACATCGAGCAGAGCACCTATATCGACAATGCCTGAAGACGGCTCGCATCAAACCTTCCCTCAGCCGAAAACAGCCCAGAAGCCGAACATGAAAAACATCTACCTCATCCGCCACGCACAAAGCGCGGCCAACGCCCTGCCCGCACACGGCGGCAGCGTACAATTCCGCAATGCCGAAATCCCGCTGACGCCGCTGGGCGAAGCGCAAGCAGCGGCACTGGCGCAATGGCTGCAAGAACACGCGCCACCGCCCGATGCCATTTTCGTCTCGCCCTACCTGCGTACACAGCAAACCGCCCGCCCGTTTCTGGAAAAAAACGGACTGAAAGCAGCGGTACTGCACGACTTGCACGAATTCAACTACCTTGCCTTTGACAACGTTGCGGGCAAAAAATTCATGGCGCTAAACCGCCTTGCCGAAGCCTACTGGCAGCGCGGCGATGCCAATTACCGCGACAGTGCAGACTGCGACAGCTTCACCACCTTTTATCAGCGCGTGATGGGAATCCGCGCCCACTTCCGCACCCTGCCCGATGGCAACTACATCGCTTTCAGTCACGGCCTCTGGATTGGCATGCTGCTGTGGCAACTGGTCGGGCGCAGCGGCAACAACATGGCGCACTTCCGCGCCTTTGAACAGCAAGTGCGGCCGCGCAACACCGAGACCTATCTCCTGCGCAGCGACGGCCAGACGGAAAGCATCGCCAAAGTGCGCAGCACGCGCGAGGATGACCACGCCGAAGCGATGTGAGGCGCAATGCCCATGCCCCGTCAGGTCGAATATACATACACATCGAGCGCTCAGGTGTATGTATAACTATCCCCTGATTCCATACAGATGGCGCCCGCTATAAACGCTAGGGTCTGTTTACAATTCACTCAAAGTGGCAACCAGACCATGATACAGCCC
>CAURAS010000187.1:0-3906 GCA_963522865.1 uncultured Cardiobacterium sp. | reverse complement strand
TGAAGTGTATTTTGAACAGGCGTTGCACTTGGTTTGACAATCCGCCACATACACCACGAGCGCTCAGGTGTATGTAAATGAGGAAGGACAGGTGCGAATGAATGTGTCGCTGCGCGAATGGTTTGCCGCCCTCACCCCAGCCCTGCCCACGGGAAAGGAAGCCGTTTGGCTGCGAGGTTTGCGCGAAGGTTATCCGGTTTACATACACTACGAGCGCTCAGGTGTATGTAAATGGGCGTCGAGGCTCATTCCACCGCGACGTTTACGGTCTGCGGGTTGAGCACGGCGAGGTCTTGCGGGCGGATGATGACCTGAAAGCCGCGTTTGCCGCCGTTGATGCAGAGGCGCTCCAGCGCGTAAATGCTTTCTTCCACGTACACCGGCAGCGCGGTTTTCGTGCCAAAGGGCGAGGTGCCGCCGAAGAGGTAGCCCGTCCATTTGCTCGCCTGCGCCGCCGTCGCCGGTTCGATGTGCTTCATGCCGAGTTGGCGCGCGAGGTTACGCGTCGAGATTTCGCGGTCGCCGTGCATGAGGACGATGAGGCCGTGTTTTTCTTCGTTGGCGAGGACGATGGTTTTGATGACCTGGTGTTCGTCCAGCCCCAGTTCGGCGGCAGTTTGCGCGGTGCCGCCGTGTTCTTCGTAGGCAAAGACGTGCGGTTCGTAGGCGATGTGGTGTTCGCGCAGGAAGCGGATGGCGGGGGTGACGGGATATTTTTCTTTGCTCATGGCGTTAATGGCTGCGGTGGGTGATGCGGGCGAGCAGTGCGCGTAGTCGCGGCGCGCCGTGCGGCAGGCGGGCGGCGGCAGCTTCTGCTTGCGCGCTGTGCTGGGCAAGGGCGGCGCGGCTTGCGTCCAGGCCAAGCAGGGCAGGGTAGGTGTTTTTGCCCTGCGCCGCGTCTTTGCCCGCGGTTTTGCCGAGGGTGGCGCTGTCGGCAGTGGCGTCTAATATGTCGTCGGTGATTTGGTAGGCGATGCCGAGGTGTTCGCCGAGGTCGTCCAGTGTCGTGGCATGCGCGGCGTAGTCGGCGGCGGGCAATGCGCCGAGGTGCAGCGCGGCGCGAATCAGCGCGCCGGTTTTGCCGCGGTGGAGGGTTTGTAGTTGCGGCAGGGTGAGGGGCTGTCCGGTCGCCGCCATGTCGCGCATCTGCCCGCCAATCATTCCCGCCCAGCCGGCGGCGTCGGCAAGGGTCTGGATTTGCGCCAGTTTGACCGCAGGCGCGAGCGGGCTGGCGGCGAGCAGGGCGAAGGCAAGGGTGTTCAGCGCATCACCGGCGAGGATGGCGGTGGCTTCATCGAAGGCGCGGTGCGTGCTGGGGCGGCCTCGGCGCAGGTCGTCGTCGTCCATCGCCGGCAGGTCGTCGTGGATGAGCGAGTAGGCGTGAATGGCCTCAACCGCGCAGGCAGCCGCATCGACGCTATCCAGCGGCACGCCGAGATCGTCCGCCGTTGCATAGAGTAGCGCCGCGCGCAGGCGCTTGCCGCCGCCGAGGGTGGCGTAACGCATCGCGTCGGCAAGGCGCTCGCCCGCGGGCGGCAAGGCGTGCGTCAGGGCAGTTTCGCTGCGCGCCTGGTAACGCGCGAGGGGTTCGGTCATGGGTGTTCGGAGTGGTTGCGAGGCGGCGGATGTTACCACTGCGGCGCAGAGGGTTGAAGCGCTTTACATACACCTTGAGCGCTCGGCTGTATGTATAGCAATCCTCCTCAAG
Organism: uncultured Cardiobacterium sp.; assembly: GCA_963522865.1. Classification (GTDB taxonomy): domain Bacteria; phylum Pseudomonadota; class Gammaproteobacteria; order Cardiobacteriales; family Cardiobacteriaceae; genus Cardiobacterium. Next base: position 2,198 of record CAURAS010000187.1, on the reverse strand, counting down.
TCTCATACGGCGTTGCACCGCCTCTTTGGCGGCGCGCCTGGCATGAGACTTTATGTGTATTGCTACAAAGGGAGGCAGTTTTTCAGGCGGGATAGAGCGCACCGAGGATGCGCGGTTTGCCGCCGGTGGTGGCGTTGAGGTCAAGCGGGCGGCGCTGGGTGAATTGGGCGGCAAGCCAGGCAAAGCCGCTGGCTTCTAGCGCCTGCGCCGGGATGGGGCAGGGTTCGCAGGTTTTGCCGAGCAGGGCGTCAAGGCGCTCCACGAGGTAGCGGTTTTTCGCGCCACCGCCAGCGAGGTAGATGCTGCCGTCGTGGCGTGCGGCGCGAATGGCCTGGGCGATGGTGTAGGCGGTTAGTTCGAGCAGGGTGCGTTGTACGTCGGCGGGGCGTTCGTCGCCGCGCAGGCGGCGCGTCAGCCAGTCGAGGTGGAAGTGGTCGCGGCCGCTGCTTTTCGGCGGTGCGCGGTGGAAGTAGCGGTCGGCAAGCAGGCGCGCCAGCAGGCCGGGCAGGAGTTTGCCACGGCGCGCCCAGTTGCCGTCCGCGTCGTAAGGTTGGCCGTGGTGGCGCTGCATCCAGCTGTCCATCAGGCCGTTGCCGGGGCCGGTGTCGTAGCCGGAGCAGGCTTCGGCGCTGATGAAGCTGATGTTGGCGATGCCGCCGATGTTCACCAGGGTGGCGGGGTGCGCGCCGAGCAGGCCGCGTTGGAAAAGTGGTGCCAGTGGCGCGCCCTGGCCGCCCGCCGCGAGGTCGCGGCTGCGAAAGTCGGCGATGGTGTCTATGCCGGTGCGTTCGGCAATCAACGCCGGGTTTTGTAGCTGGATGGTGTAGGGCGGCGTGTGGTCGGGGCTGTGGCGCAGGGTCTGGCCGTGCGCGCCGAGGGCGGTGATATTGCGCGCGGCGAGGCCGGTTTTTTGCAGCAGGGTGGCGACGGCTGCGGCGCTCGCCTCGGCGTGTTGCCAGGCGGCGATGGCGGCGCGGTGCAGTTCGTTTTGTCCGGGGCGGCACAGGGCTTGCAGGGCGACGCGCAGTTCGGGCGGCATCGGCTGTTCGTGGTGGGCGCGGTAGTGGTAGCGCCCGCTTTCTTCACTGATGAGGGCGACGTCAATGCCGTCCAGGCTGGTGCCGGTCATGATGCCGAGGTAGTAACGGGTTTGCATGGTGATATTTACATACGCCTGAGCGCTCGATGTGTATGTATAAATGGTGTTAGTCCAGCAGCACGACGCTACCAGCGCTGCCGTCGATGCGTACCCGCGCGCCGTTTGTCAGGCGGTGGCAGGCGTCACGGATGCCCATTACCGCCGGGATGCCGAGTTCGCGCGCGGTAACCGCGCCGTGCGACAGCGGCCCGCCGCTTTCGGTGATGACGCCTTTGGCGTGGTAGAACAGCGGGGTCCACGCCGGGTTGGTGGTGCGGGCGACGAGGATCGCGCCCTGCGGGAAGTCGGCGAATTGTGCCGGATCGGTGATGATGTACACCGCGCCTTCAACCACGCCGGGGCTGCCGCCGAGGCCTTGCCAGCCGTCTGCGGCGGCGACGGTGGGCGCGTCCGCACCGTATTCCCAGGCGGGCGCGCGTTGTTGTGCCGCCTGGTAGGTGGCTTTTTCGCGGGCGGCGGTGGGGCGGATGGCGCGGTAGTCGTCGCTTTCGATGGCTTGCGCCAGGATGTCCGGCGGTACGAAGAAGACGTCCATCGGTTCATCGAGCGCGCCGAGGTTCACCAGCCGCTTGCCGATTTCGCGCGCGGCACGGCGGAAGGGCAGGGTGAGGCGGGTGGTTTGGTAATGCTCGATGTCGTCAAGCGCGGTGTAGCTGCGCGCCAGGCGGATGAGTTCTTGCAGAAAGAAGCGCAGCTCCGCCGGGGCGCGTTGCAGGAGGTCGCGTTCGCTCTCGTACATCGCGCTTTTTTTCTGCCAGTAGTGGTCTTCGCGCGCGGCGTCGTCTTGTGTCGCCATCATTTGGATTTGGGTGAAGACGGTCTGCGGCGCTTCCAGCCAGGTCGGCTGGTAGGCGTCGAAATCGACTTCGCGGTGGCCGTGCTGGGCGAGGAATTCAGCAAAAGCCGCGGCAAGCGCGGGCGCGGTTTGGAGCGCTTCATTCAGCGCGGCGCCGTCGTGGTAGCGCGCGGTGATGAGTGCCGGATAGGCGCGCAGTTGGCGCGAGAGTTGCCACATCGCCTGGTTGACCGCGCCGGTTTT
>CAURAS010000186.1:0-3918 GCA_963522865.1 uncultured Cardiobacterium sp. | reverse complement strand
CGCGCGTTTTTTGTTGTCTCTGGAGTTCCCCATGCCCAAACGTTCCGACTTGAAATCCATCCTGATTATTGGCGCTGGCCCGATTATCATCGGCCAGGCCTGCGAGTTTGATTATTCCGGCGCGCAGGCGTGCAAGGCGCTGCGCAGCGAGGGCTTCCGCGTCATTCTCGTCAATTCCAACCCGGCGACGATTATGACCGATCCGGAGATGGCAGACGCGACGTACATCGAGCCGATTCAGTGGCAAACGGTGGAGAAGATTATCGCCAAGGAGCGCCCGGACGCGATTTTGCCGACGATGGGCGGGCAGACGGCGCTCAACTGCGCGCTTGACCTGGCCAAACACGGCGTGCTGGAGCGTTATGGCGTTGAACTCATCGGCGCCTCGGTTAAGGCGATTGAAACGGCGGAAGACCGCGACCTGTTCAAGCAGGCGATGAACGAGATTGGCCTTGCCAGCGCCAAGTCGTTCGCGGTGCATGACATGGACGAGGCGCGCGCAGCGCAGGCGGAGTTGGGTTTTCCGGTCATCATCCGCCCTTCCTTTACTCTCGGCGGTTCGGGCGGCGGCATCGCCTATAACCGCGACGAATTCGAGCAGATTACCGCGCACGGGCTGGAACTGTCGCCGACGCATGAGGTGCTGCTGGAAGAATCGCTGCTTGGCTGGAAAGAGTTTGAAATGGAAGTGGTGCGCGACAAGGCGGACAACGCCATCATCGTCTGCTCTATCGAAAACTTCGACCCGATGGGCGTGCATACCGGCGATTCGATTACCGTCGCCCCGGCGCAAACGCTGACCGACAAGGAATATCAGGCGCTGCGCGATGCTTCCATCGCCATTCTGCGCAAAATCGGCGTGGAAACCGGCGGTTCCAACGTGCAGTTCGCCATCAACCCGCGCGACGGCCGCATCATCGTGATTGAGATGAACCCGCGCGTCTCGCGTTCCTCGGCGCTCGCCTCAAAGGCGACCGGCTTCCCAATTGCCTCGGTCGCCGCGCGTCTCGCCGTCGGCTACACCCTGGACGAGCTGAAAAATGAAATCACCGGCGGCGTGACCCCCGCTTCCTTTGAGCCGGCGATTGACTACGTCGTCACCAAAATCCCGCGCTTTGATTTCGCCAAGTTCAAGCAGACCAACAACCGCTTGAACACACAAATGCGCTCGGTCGGCGAGGTGATGGCGATTGGCCGCACCTTCAAAGAATCGCTGAACAAAGCGCTGCGCGGCCTGGAAAACGGCTACAACGGCCTGAACCACCCGGCAGCGGTCGATGACCTCGCGGAAGCGGTCGCCACGCCGACGCCGGAGCGCATCTTTTACGTTGCCGAAGCCTTGCGCCAAGGGATGAGCGTGGACGACGTGTACCGCTTGAGCAGCATTGACCCGTGGTTTGTCGCACAAATCGCCGAACTGGTCGCCCTCGAACAACCGCTGCGCGACGGCGGACTGCCCTACCTGGACGACGCCGACCGCCTCTTTGCCTACAAACGCGCCGGCTTCTCCGACGCCTTCCTCGCCGAATGCTGCGGCGTGCGCGAGCCGGAAATCCGCGCCCTGCGCACGCGCCACGCCATCCATCCCGTGTACAAGCGCGTTGATTCCTGCGCCGCCGAATTCGCCAGCGCCACCGCCTACCTCTACTCCACCTACGAGCGCTTCTGCGAGGCGGCACCGAGCGACAAACGCAAAATCATGATATTGGGCGGCGGGCCGAACCGCATCGGCCAAGGCATCGAGTTCGACTACTGCTGCGTGCACGCCGCGCTCGCCCTGCGCGAAGACGGCATCGAAACCATCATGGTGAACTGCAACCCGGAAACCGTCTCCACCGACTTCGATACCGCCGACCGCCTCTACTTCGAGCCGCTGACGCTGGAAGACGTGCTGGAAATCGCCCGCATCGAGCAGCCCGACGGCGTCATCGTCCAGTACGGCGGCCAGACCCCGCTCAAACTGGCGCGCGCGCTGGAAGCCGCGGGCGTACCCATCATCGGCACCCCGCCCGATGCCATCGACCGCGCCGAAGACCGCGAACGCTTCCAGCACCTCATCGACGAACTCAAACTGCTACAACCGCCGAACCGTACCGCCTCCAACACCGCGGAAGCCCTCGCCAAGGCGCAGGAAATCGGCTACCCGCTCGTCGTGCGCCCGTCCTACGTCCTCGGCGGGCGGGCGATGGACATCGTCCACAACGACGCCGACCTCGAAAACTACATGAAAGAAGCGCTGCACGTCTCGCCCGACGCGCCTATCCTGCTCGACCGCTTCCTTGATGATGCCATCGAAGTCGATATCGACGTCATCTGCGACGGCGAAACCGTCATTCTTGGCGGCCTGATGGAACACATCGAACAGGCGGGCGTACACTCCGGCGACTCCGCCTGCTCGCTGCCGCCCTACCGCCTCGCCCCCGCCATCTGCGAACAAATTGAGGCGCAGGCCAAAGCGCTGGCGCGCGCCCTTGGCGTCGTCGGCCTGATGAACGCGCAATTTGCCGTCAAAGGCGACGCCATCTACATCCTCGAAGTGAACCCGCGCGCCTCGCGCACCGTGCCGTTTGTCTCCAAAGCGACCGGACGGCCGCTCGCCAAAATCGCCGCGCGCTGCATGGCCGGACAAACGCTGGCCGCGCAAGGCATCCGCGGCGAAAAACGGCCAACCCTCTACGCCGTCAAAGAAGCCGTCTTCCCCTTTGCCAAATTCAGCAACGTCGATCCCATCCTCGGCCCGGAAATGAAATCCACCGGCGAAGTCATGGGCCTCGGCGCCACCTTCGCCGAAGCCTTCCACAAAGGCATCCGCGGCGCGGGCGAACGCCTGCCCGCCCCCGGCGGCACCGTCTTCATCTCGGTCAAAGACGACGACAAAAACAAGGCGGCCGAAGTGGCGCGCCTGCTCATCGCCGCCGGTTACAAAATCGTCGCCACCGGTGGCACCGCCGCACACCTGCAAGCACAAGGCATCGCCTGCGAACAGGTGAACAAAGTCGCGCAAGGCCGCCCGCACATCGTGGACCACATCATCAACGGCGACATCGCGATGATCATCAACACCACCGCGGGCAAAAAAGCCATCTCCGACAGCTACACCATCCGCCGCGAAGCGCTGATGCACAAAGTCTTTTACCAGACGACCATCGCCGGCGGCCATGCGGTCGCCCTGGCGCTCTCTTTCAGCGACGACGAAAAAGTACGGGCGTTACAGGAAGTGCAGGCAGGATAAATGCTGCATCGACACACCCAAAAACCCCGCTCATGCGGGGTTTTTGTTTCCCTTGCCGTTTACATACACATCGAGCGCTCAGCTGTATGTAAAATGGCAAACCAACCGTCGAAACCACCGCCGTTCTGCGCCGCCCTCCTGTGGGGGAAGGCTAGGGCAGGGCAGCAAACCCGCCGTGCAGCAACCCTGCCTGCCGTTTACATACACATCGAGCGCTCAGGTGTATGTATATGGGGCATCGTAGCCCGCAAAAGCTTCTTCTGCGGGCTTTGGGTTTATGGTGTCCAACCGCCGCCGAGGGCTTTGTAGAGGGCGATGAGGGTTTGGCTGCGCGCCAGTTGGCTGCGCAGCTGGTTTTCTGCCGCCTGGTTGGCGGATAGGCGCGCGCTGAGGGCGTCAGCGAGGGTTTTGTTGCCGTAGCGGTAGAGTTTTTCGGCGTCCGTTGCCTGTTTTTCCGCCTCGTCGCGCGCTTGGGCGAGTAGGCGGGTTTGGGTGGCGAGTGCGTCGCTCGCCTGGTAGGCGTTATCGACGTCAGCAAGCGCTTGTAGCAGGGTTTGGTCGTATTGCAAGAGCGCGGTTTTGAGGCGGGCGTCGGCGGCGTCAATGTTTGCCTGGATGCGGCCATTGGTAAAGAGCGGCACTTGCAGGCTGGCGCCGAGCAGGCTTATCAGGCTTTTTTGAGTGTT
>CAURAS010000185.1:0-3932 GCA_963522865.1 uncultured Cardiobacterium sp. | reverse complement strand
CTCATCGCGCACCAGCTCTCCATCCAGAACGCGCGCCAGCGTCTGCGCGAACAGCGTGCCACCGCGCTACCCGCCGAACCGCTGCTGTTACGCGAGTTTCGCGCCGCCTTGCCCTATACGCTGACCGCCGCACAAAGCCGCGTCTGTGCGGAAATCGCCGCCGATCTCGCGCAAGCGACACCGATGCTGCGTCTGGTACAGGGCGACGTCGGCAGCGGCAAAACCGTGGTTGCGCTCTCGGCCTGCCTGCAAGCCATCGCCGCCGGACAACAGGCGGTGTTCATGGTGCCGACCGAACTGCTCGCCGAACAGCACGCCGCCAACATCCGCCGCCTGCTCGGCGCGCTACCGGTGCGCGTTGCCGTCCTCACCAGCAAAATGCCCGCCGCCGACAAACGCGCCTGCCTGCAAGCCATTGCCGACGGCAGCGCCGACCTCGTCATCGGCACGCACGCCGTCTTTCAAGAACAAGTCCGCTACGCCCGCCTCGCCCTCGTCGTCATCGACGAACAGCACCGCTTCGGCGTGCACCAGCGCCTGCAATTACAAGACAAAACCGCGCCCGGCGTCAGCGTGCACCAACTCGTCCTCACCGCCACCCCCATTCCGCGCACCTTGGCGATGAGCCACTACGGCGAACTCGACTGCTCCATCATCGACGCCCTGCCCGCCGGGCGCCAGCCCATCCAGACCAGCGTCGTCTCCAACCAAAAACGCGACGCCGTCATCGCCCGCGTCGGCGAAAACTGCCGCGCCGGACGGCAAGCCTACTGGGTCTGCCCGCTCATCGAAGAATCCGACACCCTCGAATGCGAAAACGCCGAAGCAACCGCCGCACAACTACAAATGATGCTGCCGGACATCCGCGTCGCCCTGCTGCATGGCCGCATGACCAACGACCAGCGCCAGGCGACCATGAGCGCCTTCGTCGCCGGCGAGGCACAACTGCTGGTCGCCACCACCGTCATCGAAGTCGGCGTGGACGTCGCCAACGCCACCCTGATGATAATAGAGAACGCCGAACGCTTTGGCCTGGCGCAACTGCACCAACTGCGCGGCCGCGTTGGCCGGGGCAGCGCCCAATCCTACTGCCTGCTGATGTACCAGCCGCCGCTCGGCGAAACCGCCCAACGCCGCCTGCGCATCATGCGCGAAACCACCGACGGCTTCCGCATCGCCGAAGAAGACCTCGCCATCCGTGGCGCGGGCGAACTGCTCGGCACGCGCCAGACCGGCGATGCCACCTTCCGCGTCGCCCGCCTGCCGCGCGACGGCGACCTGCTCGCGGAAACCGAACGCCTCACCCGCCACCTGCGCGCAGAACATCCCGACTACTGCGCCATCCTGCTGGAACGCTGGACGGCCTCGCGCGAAAAATACCTCAATGCCTGAACCCATTTACATACACCTGAGCGCTCGATGTGTATGTAAATTTAGCCTTGCTGCGGACTATAGCCGCATAGGGTTACGGGTAAATGCCGCGCACCGCATGGGCGCGGGCGCTGATGGTAATGCTGCCGTCGGGCGCAATCGGCAGGCGGGCGCGCACCGCTTCTTGCACCGCCTGGCGCGTGTCATCGTCGAGCGCGGCGAGGCGTTCGCCAATGCTGGCGCTGTCCTGCAAGGCCTGCCAGTAGGCGGCAAAATCCGGGTAACGCTGACAGACGGTAAAGGCGGCGGTGGCGACGTCTTGCAGTCCGGCGCCCTGCCACAGCGCTTGCAATTGCGGCAGCGCGGTGCTTTCGTCCGGCGCGGCGCGGTCAGGCAAGACGCCCAGCTCGCGCAGGCACGCAAAGGCGGCGTAATAGGGGAAGCCTTGCGGCAAATCCCAAATGTAGGTGGCGACCATGCCGCCGGGGCGGACGACGCGCCGCATTTCGGCGACGGCGCGGTCGGGGTCGTCAATAAAGACGATGACCAGCGGCATCACCGCGACGTCAAAGCGGGCGGCAGGGAAGGGCAGGGCGGTGGCATCGCCTTCGTGCAGTTGTACGTTTTCGCGCAGGCGATCGCGGGCATGGGCGAGCATCGCGGGCGCGCGGTCAAGGCCGTGCAGTTCCGCCGGGGCGGCACGTTCGGCGAGCAGCGCGGTAAAGGCACCGCTACCGCAACCGACATCGAGCCAGCGCAGTCCGGGCGGCAGCGCCAGCCAGTCAAGGAATGGTTCGCCCGCGGCGCGGCTCCAGCCGCTCATGTAGCGCTCGTAGGCGCTGGCGTTTTGGAAGCTGCTCATGTTTTCCCTCCTCCACTGCTGCGGCAGTCAATAAAAAACGGTGGGGCAAGCCCCACCCTACGAGTCATGGTTTTATAGCTCTTTCACTTCCCACGGCAGGCCGTATTGGGCGAGTGCTTCAAGGAAGGGATCGGGGTCGAATTGCTCCATGTTGTACACCCCCGCCTGATGCCATTTGCCTTGCAGCATCATCATCGCGCCAATCATCGCCGGCACGCCGGTGGTATAGGAAATGGCTTGTGAACCGACTTCGGCGTAGCAGGCTTCGTGGTCGCAGATGTTATAGACGTAAACAGTTTTTTCTTTGCCGTCTTTAATGCCTTTGGCGACGCAGCCGATACAGGTTTTGCCTTTGGTGCGCGGGCCGAGTGAGGCGGGGTCGGGCAATACGGCTTTGAGGAACTGGATGGGGATGATTTCTTTGCCCTCAAACATGACGGGTTCAATGGAGGTCATGCCGACGTTTTCCAGCACTTTGAGGTGGTTGAGGTAATTGTCGGAGAAGGTCATCCAGAATCGTGCCGTTTTGATTTCCGGGTAATGTTTGACCAGTGATTCCAATTCTTCGTGATACATCATGTAGATGTTTTTTTCGCCGATTTGCGGGAAATCGAAGACGCGCTTGTGGGAGAGCGGCGGGGTGATTTGCCAGCCGCCGTTTTCCCAGTGTTTGGCTTCGGCAGTGACTTCGCGGATGTTGATTTCCGGGTTGAAGTTGGTGGCAAAGGGCAGGCCGTGGTCGCCCGCGTTGGCGTCAATGATGTCGAGTTCGTGAATTTCGTCGAGCAGGTGTTTTTTGATGTAGGCGGTGAAGACGTTGGTCACGCCCGGATCGAAACCGCTGCCGAGGAGCGCCATGATGCCGCGGTCTTTAAAGCGGTCGTGGTACGCCCACTGCCATTTGTATTCAAATTTGGCTTCTTCCGGCGGTTCGTAGTTGGCGGTGTCAAGGTAATCCACGCCGGTGGCGAGGCAGGCGTCCATGATGTGCAGGTCCTGGTACGGCAGGGCGACGTTCAGCACCAGGTCGGGCTTGATGCGCTCTATCAGCGCGGTGAGCTCGGCGACGTTGTCGGCATCGACGGCGCTGGTGGCAACTTCCACGCCGTATTTGGTCTTGACCGCCGCGGCGATTGCCTCGCATTTGGCGAGGGTGCGGCTGGCGAGGGTGATTTTGCTGAAGACGTCTTTCGCTTGCGCGCATTTGTGGACGACGACGTTGGAAACGCCGCCAGCACCGATGATGAGAACGTGGGACATGGTTTGCTCCTGTGTGAATGAAGGCGGCGGATTATACAGCGCTGGCAGGGAAAAAACGGACGTGTCAATTTCGCCATCAACGGGCAACGGCGACCCCGCGCAGCTGGTGAAAAACGCCCGGTACATCAAACGGTCAAGCACAATATATGGTGTGTTTTTGCTGTGTTTAGCCGCAAAAAACACCAGAACTAGTAATTTCCCCTGCTTCGCCAAAGGGAAACGAAAAAGGGCGTGCGTCAAGCCTTGCCGCCCTCAAAAATCATCCTACAATGCGTCAAAATTTGCCTTTTAGCCCGTCCGACCGCTACTCGGTTTGGCGGGATTTCCTTTGTCTCCACCGCCCGGATGCCCGCCATGACCCGCAACCTCTTTGAACACCGCCTGCAAATCAAGCCCTACGAATACCCGGAACTGCTCGAATTCAAGGACGCCATCCGCC
>CAURAS010000184.1:0-3944 GCA_963522865.1 uncultured Cardiobacterium sp. | reverse complement strand
GCGTCCACCGCTTCGGTGAGTAGGATGAGCGCTGCCTTGGTCGCGCTGTAAATCGCCTGCCCCGGTGCGGTGCTGCTGCCGGAAATGGAGGCGATGTTGAGGAAATAGCCGCTTTGTTGCGCGCGGAAAACGGGCATCACCGCGCGGATGACGTTCATCATGCCAAAGACGTTCACGTCGAAATTGGCGCGGATTTCGGCGTCAGTCAGTTCTTCAATCGCGCCGACCAGGATGTAACCGGCGTTGTTCACCACCACGTCCAGCCGCCCGAAATGGGCGCGCACCGCTTCGATGCCGCGCTGCACGTCTGCCTCGTCGGTTACCTGCATGGCAAGCGGCAGGAATTGCGCCGCGCCATAATTGCCGCCGACCGCTGCGCGCAGTTTTTCCACGTCGCGCGTGGTTGCCGCGACCGGATAACCGGCGGCGAGCAGTTCTTTCACGGTGGCGAGGCCGAGTCCGCCGGACGCGCCGGTTACCAGCCAGACTTTGTTTTGTGCTGTCATGAAGACTCCTGTTGGGATGAAAAGGAGCGGGGATTATCGCGAGAAGCCCGCGCATTATTTACATACACCTCGAGCGCTCAGGTGTATGTAAATGAAAACACCGTGCGTGTCGCGCGTAATCCCTCCCCCGGGAGGGGGGAGCCGGCCTGCGCGCATCCGCAGAACGATGCGCGTAGTAGTCGCCCCCAAATCTTCACGCGTCGGCTGCCCTTTCGCGCCGAAGTCAGCATAAAATGCCGCCTTCGCCCTTTCACGGAACGCCCATGATTGCCCGAACCTCTCGTCCTGTCCTCGCCATCTGGCTGGATAAGCTCCTCTCCGCGCTGGTGATTCTCCTGACCGGCGCGCGCGCGCAACCCTTGCCGCAGTTGCGTACGCGCCCTGCGGCGGGGCGCATTTATTACGCCAACCACAACAGCCACGGCGATTTCATGCTGATTTGGGTATCGCTGCCGCGCGTCTTGCGCCGCCAGTTGCGCCCGGTCGCCGCTGCCGATTATTGGCTGAAGTCGTCGTTGCGCCGTTTTATCGCGCTCAAGGTGTTCAACATGGTGCTGGTCGCACGGCAAAGCGGCGAGCCGCAGGCGGCGGTGCTGCAAATGGCGGAGGCGATGGACGGCGGCGCGGATTTGCTGATTTTTCCGGAAGGGACGCGCAACGCCAGCGACAATGTGCTGCTGCAACCGTTCAAAAGCGGGCTGTATCACCTCGCCATGGCACGCCCGGAGTGCGAGCTGCTGCCGGTGTGGATTCATAACATCCAGCGCGTGCTGCCCAAGGGCAAGCTGTTGCCGGTGCCGATGCTGTGCAGCGTGCGCTTCGGCCAGCCCTTCCGCGGCGGCGATTTCACGGAAAAAGAAGATTTTCTCGCCTTCGCCCAGGCGACGTTACTGGCGCAGCAACCGGTGCTGCGGCAAGAGGAGCGCGGTTTATGAATGAACACGTCATCGCGTGGCTGTTTGCCACTATTCTGTTGATTTTGCTTGCCGCGAGCGGCACGACGCACTGGCTCATCGCCCGCCGTGGCACGACGCCAACGCTGACCAATCTGCGCGCGCGCGTCCATGCCTGGTGGCTGATGTCGGCGGTTCTCGCGGCGGCGTTTGCCGTGGGGCGCGGCGGCACGATTTTTCTCTTTTGGCTGGTGTCGTTCTTCGCCCTGCGCGAGTTCCTCTCGCTGGTTTATAGCCGCCGCAGCGATTACCGGGTGATGGTGCTGTGCTATTACTTCATCCTGCCGCTGCAATACTGGCTGATTTATCAGGGTAGTAGCGTACTGTTCACCACGTTCATCCCGGTCTATGCCTTTCTGTTCATGCCAATTGCCGCCTCGCTTTCTGGCGACAGCCGCTATTTTCTCGCGCGCGCGGCAACGGCGCAGTGGGCGGTGATGATTGCGGTGTACTGCATCTCGCACATCCCGGCGCTCTTGAATCTGCGCATCCCCGGCTATCAGCACAATATCCTGCTGCTGCTCTTTCTCGTCGCGGTGGTGCAGGCGAGCGACGTGCTGCAATACCTCTGGGGCAAGCTGTTTGGCCGCAAGAAAATCATGCCGACGCTGTCGCCGTCGAAAACGGTCATCGGTACGGTCGGCGGCGTCTGTAGCGCGGCGCTGCTCGGTGGCGCACTCTACGCCATCACCCCGTTCCGCCCGGCGGAAGCGATTGCCATCGCCTTTATTATCAACGTGATGGGCTTCCTCGGCGGTCTTGTCATGTCTGCCATCAAGCGCGACCGCGGCGTCAAGGACTGGGGGCATCTCATCGAAGGCCACGGCGGCATGCTCGACCGCATGGACTCGCTCTGCTTCGCCGCCCCGGTGTTTTTCCACTGCGTGCAGTATTTCTGGGCGCGCTAAATTTATACATACACATCGAGCGCTCAGCTGTATGTAAATCTGTCATTACTCATGAGGTCTCCCCATGCTTCTCCCCTTCACCGTCCCTGAATCACTCGACGTCGCCCGTGTGGGCGGCAAAGGCTTTGGTCTTGCCCGCGCGACGCAAGCCGGACTGCCCGTCCCCGACGGCGTCATTCTGCCGACCGACGCCTACCGCGCCTGGATCGCGCCGCACCGCGACGCCATCGCCGCCCGCCTCGCCGCGCACGACACGCCACAGGCGAAGAGTGCCGCCGTGGTCGCCTACCTGCAACAGCAGCCGTTGCCCGCTTCGCTCGCCGCATCGCTGGCCGCACTGCCGCCGCATGACTACGCGGTGCGCTCCTCCGGCAGCGCCGAGGATTTGCCTGGCGCCGCCTTTGCCGGGCTGCACGACACCCTGCTCAATGTCCACGGCGCGGACACCTTGCTCGCTGCGGTCAAACAATGCTGGTTGAGCCTGTGGAATGCCGAAGTCCTGCCCTACCGCGAGCGCCTCGGCGTCGCCCACGACAGCGCGGCAATGGCGGTAGTCATCCAGCAGATGGTGGACGTCCAGGCCGATGAAGCGGCAGGCGTCGCCTTTTCCGTCGATCCGGTGCGCGGCGATTTGGGCAACGTGCTGATTAACGCCGCCTTTGGTCTGGGCGAGACGGTGGTCGCCGGTGAAGCGCCGGTCGATGAATACCGCGTCGATCGCGCGGGCGCGCTCACCATGTCGCACATTGCGGCGAAACCGCAGGCGCTGGTGCGCGCCGGCACGGTCGCCCTGCCCGTCGCGCAACAAAACCAGCCCGCCATCAGCGCGGCACAAGCGGCAGAAATCGCGGCGCTGGCGCGGCAGGCAGAAGCGCATTTCGGCTTCCCGCAGGATATCGAATGGGCGTACAGCGACGGCGCGCTCTACCTGCTGCAATCGCGCCCCATCACCCGCTTTGCCCCGCGCTGGACGCGTGACGAATCGGCGGAGCGCTTCCCCAACCCCGTCACCCCGCTCACCTGGCAGCTGTGCGAGGCGGGCTTTCACGAGTCGCTCAATTACTCCTTCAATCTCATGGGATTGCCGCCCTTCCACGACAAATGGTTCGCGTTGAAAGACGGCTACGTCTACGGCAACCAAAACGCGGTGGACATCTACGCCGGCCGCCTGCCGCTTGCCCCCTTGCGCGATGCGGCGAGCCTCACCGCCTTCATCGAAGCGGGCGGGCTGTGGCGTTACACCTGGATAAGCGAACTGCCGACGCGCTGGCTGAACGAACTCGACCACTACCTGCTGGAAATCGGCCGCTACCACGCGCTTGACTACCGCGATAAAACGCTGGCCGACTGCTGGCGCATCCTGCAAGACATCAACCGCCTCGGCACGCGCTACTTCCTGCCGAACATCGCCATCTCGCTCACCCAAACCCTGCTCTACCGCGTGCTGCGCCATATCTTGAACCTGCTCGACGCGGCAAGCGCGCAAGAAACCTTCGACCGCCTCATCAGCGTGGTCGAAACCAAAACCGGCGCGGTCAACCAGGCGATGTGGCAACTCTCGCGCCAACTGCGCGCCT
>CAURAS010000183.1:0-3990 GCA_963522865.1 uncultured Cardiobacterium sp. | reverse complement strand
TAAACAGCCCCTAGTGTAAGATGGCGATAGACGCTCATTTGTGGTCTCCTGCAAGGTTTTGACGTTTTTTGCAGTATCGCTTATGGGCGTCTTTTTTTGGTGCTGTTGCACTTGGATTGTAAATTCGCCACATACACCATGAGCGCTCAGGTGTATGTATATTGACAGGACCGCAAAATGTAAGGGCGGTTAGGGCAAACGCCCGTAACCGCCCGTTTGGATTATGGCGGGCAACTCCTCTCCCTCGTCCCCCAATTCTGCAGAAAATTTAGCGTTGTACACAAAAAACACAGCAAGCCACACAAAAAAACCTATTAAAAGACGAAAATCCCGCTACACTTCGCCCTTCCCCATTCCAATAACAGGAGCTTCCACCATGAACCCCGTAGTCCTCGCCGTCGGCCTGATGCTCATCCTCTCGCTGGCGCGCGTTCACGTCGTCTTCAGCCTGATTATCAGCGCCTTCATCGGCGGCATGGTCGCTGACATCCCGGCAGACACCATCCTCGCCGCCTTCCCCGACGCGGGTGTAGCCGAGCCCGACAGCCTGCTCAAGCTCAAATACCTGGTCAAAATCTTTGAAGAAGGCATCGCCGCCGGCACTACCACCGCGCTTTCCTATGCAGTTCTCGGTGCGTTCGCCGTCGCCATTTCCTACTCCGGCCTGTCGCAGGCGATGGCGAACCTCATCATCGGCCGCGCCCAGCACGGCAAGGGCGCGAGTCTCAAATGGCTGCTCATCATCGCGCTGCTCGTGATGAGCATCATGAGCCAGAACCTCGTGCCGATACACATCGCCTTCATCCCGCTGGTCGTGCCGCCGCTTCTGCTCGTCATGAACCGCCTCAACCTCGACCGCCGCCTGCTCGCCTGCACCGTCACCTTCGGCCTCGTCTGCACCTATATGTTCATCCCCTACGGCTTCGGCGACATCTTCTTGAACAAGATTCTGCTCGGCAACATCAGCAAATTCGGCATGGACGTCTCCGGCGTGAACATCTACCAGGCGATGGCCATCCCGGCGCTCGGCATGGTCGCAGGGCTTGGCATCGCCATCTTCTACAGCTACCGCCAGCCGCGCCACTACGAAGACCGCCCGGTCGAAGGCGCCGCCGAACAAGTGCCGGTCAAGCCGCTGAACATCATCATCGCGCTCATCGCCGTCACCGCCGCCTTCCTCGCGCAAAAATACACCGGCTCGCTCATCCTCGCCGGGCTTATCGGTTTCGCCATCTTCATGGTCGCGCGCGTCATCCGCTGGCACCAGGCCGATACCGTCTTTAACAGCGGCATCCGCATGATGAGCATGATCGCCTTCATCATGATCGCCGCCAACGGCTTCGCCGCGGTGATGAACGCCAGCGGCGGGGTTGAGCCGCTGGTGAAAGACAGCGTCGCCTTCTTTGGCAACAGCCGCGCGCTGGTCGCGCTCGCCATGCTCGTCGTCGGGCTTTTGGTAACGATGGGCATCGGCAGCTCCTTCTCGACGCTCCCCATCATCGCCGCCATTTACGTGCCGCTGTGCGCGCAAATGGGTTTCTCGCCACTCGCCACCGTCGCCATCATCGGCACCGCAGGCGCGCTTGGCGACGCCGGTTCCCCCGCCTCGGATTCCACCCTCGGCCCGACGATGGGCTTCAACGCCGACGGTCAGCACAACCACATCAAGGACACGGTCATCCCGACCTTCTTGCACTACAACGTACCGCTCTTGATTGCGGGCTGGATTGCCGCGCTGGTGTTGTAAGTGCAACACCATTGCTAGGGACGCTGCGGCGTCCCTTTTTTATCGGCAATTTTCGGCAAGCACATTGCCAGCGCTATAATCCACCCCGATTTTTCCCCAACACACAAGGAGTTCTCGTGAACCACAAACCCCTCACCCTGCTCGTCGCGCTCGCTGCCGGTAGCGTCCATGCCGCCGCCAGTTCCTTCGCCGACAGCGTCCCCGAAAAAGCCGAAGGTGTGCCGCTCGCCTACGTTGGCAAAACAACTACCGCCGCGACCGCCCTGACCCTCACTTTCAAGCCTGACGGCGGGCACGACATCGGCGCATTGCCGCAGGGCGGCAAAGTGCAAGTACTGCTTGTCGATGACAAAGGCAACCACCTTGTCGCCAGCGAATACGGCATCGTCGGCTGGGCGCAGGCACGCGAAAGCAAAGACGCGGGCGATGAAACCTTCCCCGCGCTGGAAACCGTCGAAGATAAAGACGCCTCCGCCGTCATCCACTACAACCCGCAACTTGCGGAAAAACGCGACGAACGCTACTACTTCGCCAACGAAAGCGAGGACAACCCCGCCATCGCCGGCACGCCCAAGCCGAAAAAAGCTGACGAAGACGACTACAGCGAAACCCGCCACCGCCTGCTCGAAACCGCGCTCAAGCCGGACGGCGCGCGTTATAGCGTTGATTGCAGTCCCGGCGTCGAAGGCGGACCGTACTGCACGTTCCTGCCGGTTGGCAAAAAACTGCCTGCCTACGACGACGGCATCGGCGTTCCCGAAAACCTGACCCTGCCCGGTAACGGCTATATCTACAGCGACTCGGACAGCGGCGACCGCTACTTCCGCGCCCGTGAAAAATGGCGTATCAAAGACCAAGAAGCGCAAAACATCGAACAGCCCTACTACTACCTCGGCGTGGAAACCACCTACCACGGCCGCTGGTATCAAGACGAAAGCGGCGAAAAAGCACCGGAAAACCGCGCCGAACCGCTGAAACTCACCGACCGCATTGACGGCGACAAAACCATCGCCGAAATTGCGCCCGGCAGCAAAATTACCCTCGTCCTCATCCAGCAGCGCTTCGTCGAGCGCGAAGGTGAAGAACTGGAGTACGAACAGCGCATTCCCGCCTGGTTGCTCGTCAAAACCGCCGACGGTAAAAGCGGCTGGGTAAAAATCGAGACGATGAACCCGGATAACCACTTCCCCAACATCGAAGAACTGCACGGCTTCGCGGGATAAACATTTACATACAGCATGAGCGCTCGGGTGTATGTATAACGGCAAAATACCCAGCCGATATACATACACATCGAGCGCTCAACTGTATGTATAACCGGCACAGCCATGCAAAGCCAAAGAAGAAGGGTTATCATTGCGCCAACATTACCACCCCACAAGGAACCGCAATGAAGCCGAAACTGCCCTACCTCCTCCCGCTGCTCGCCGTTGCCGCCGCGCACGCCGAAGAAAAAACTGACCTTGCCGCCGCCGATGCCTACCGGCCGCAATACGACTTCGCACCGCCGCCGGTCATCACCCCGCAAACGCCGTTCGGTCAGCCGCTGGAAAACCAATTTGACTACCAGCGCCCGTGGCAAAACCCCTCGGCCGCGCAAAACGTCAGCACCAACACCACCCGCCCGCTGCAAGCAGAAGCCAGCATCGGCAACCTCGGCGACCAAGAGCGCATCCTCTATCGCCAGCGCGGCAGCAACCTCTACGGCGCGGTGCAGGCCTACCGCCTGCATCTGGGCGACTACAAGGACGGCAGTGGCAAGCGCATCAATGCCGGTTACACCCGCGACGGCGAAATGGCGATGCTCGGCTTCGTGCCGGACGCGCGTCAGGAATACCGCATCGGCGTCGTGCGCGACCACATCGCCGACGACAAACAGCCGCAGCACCAAATGGATGCGGTGAAAACGCAGCGTGTCGTCGTAAACGCCAACGCCCGTCTTGGTGCCGCCGACCAAAGCAACACCTTCAATTTCAACGCGCGCCACATCGAACTCGACCGTACCGCCAACAACTACAAACTGCGCACCACCGCGCCAAACAGCCCGCGCGTCAAAATGGAAGTCGAGCGCAGCAAGACCGACCTCAGCGCCGACTACCGCATCCAGTACGGCACACAGCGCTCCCACATCGGCCTGCAATACGGGCGCGACAGCCACAACGCCGAACGCTTCGCCCTCACCCCGCAGGGCGCGCGCCGCAACGCCTACCGCTTCGCCGACATCCACAGCGACCACTACCACC
>CAURAS010000182.1:0-4008 GCA_963522865.1 uncultured Cardiobacterium sp. | reverse complement strand
GAGGGTGTTGCCGGAGACGGTCATGCGGGTGTTTTTGCGATCGATGTAGAGGGTGCTCATGGGGGGCCTCGGTTTGGTTTTAGGTGATGAGCAGGGGCGCGTCGGCGGCAAGCGCGGTTTTGGCTTTGCCGAGCAGGCGCGTTTCGGTTTGTTCTGTGACGCGGAAGATGTGCAGGCGGTCGGTAGTGGGGTCAAGCTGCGGCGGCAGGATGTAGAGGAGGCGGTGGTATTCGGCTTGGGTCAGCCAGCAGTGGAAGAAGGATTGTTGCCCGCCGGTGGCGTAACCCTGGAGGATGCGGCGCACGCGCGCCTGGGTGCGGGTGTTGGAGATGTCGTAGGCGATGAGGTAGGGGGTGCGGTGCGGCATGGTGGCTTCCGTCTTTGGCCTGGGATGATGTTATGGCGACGGGCGCGGCTTGTCCGCTTTGGCAATTTTGTTGGGGGTATGCTTTGAATGGAAAGGTAAAATTGGATTTACATACACTATGAGCGCTCAGCTGTATGTAAATGGCTTTTTGTGTAATTCCGCGTGTGTTGTCAGTAATTCCACCCCAGCCCCCTCACAGAGGGAGGGTGCGGTGGTTTGTAATCTTCGGTTGTCGTTTTTCTGTTTACATACACCTGAGCGCTCGTGGTGTTTGTAATTTTTATCCCGTAGGGGTGGGTAATGATGCCTGTCGCGCGGTTCGTGATATGTGTTTTCTGGTTTACATACACTTGAGCGCTCGTGGTGTATGTAAAATTTATCCCGTAGGGGTGGGTAACGATGCTTGTCACGCGGTTCGTGATATGTGTTTTCTGGTTTACATACACTTGAGCGCTCGTGGTGTATGTAAAATTTATCCCGTAGGGGTGGGTAACGATGTCTGTCACGCGATTTGTGGCGCTCGTTTTTCGTTTGTTTTTCTGTTTTTTCTGGAGGTTATTTTGTCTGTATTTATTTTCGTCCCGCGTTTTCTTTCGCCCCGTTGTGTCGGTGGCGGTTGGTGCGGGTTTTCTGGTTTTTCTGTAAGGCTTTGTCCTAGGAGTTCATGATGCGTCATTTGATTTCTGATTTTACGATTGATTTTTTGTTGACAGACGCGCGCGTCCGTCTTGCTTTTGAACGGCAGCGCAAGGGGATTCGCCAGCCTGTTGCCAGCGCCGGTACGATTCTTTTTTTGCCGCTCGCCGCCGCTGGCGCCGCCATGCCCGATGAGACCCGCTTTTTCAGTGAGGATCATAATTTTTCTGTGCGCTATAGCGGTCATGATCCGCTTTGTTGTGAGTTGCAGGCCTTGGGGCATGCGGCGATTGGTGTTGTGCAGAATCGCGAGTTGGAGGTTTGCTACGACGGGCAGTTTTTCTTCCTCGCGCATTTTAATGACAAGGGTTTTGCCCGTTTTGTCTTGCCGGAACAGACGGCGGACGGACGGCGCTGGCAGTCGTTACGCTTTGTTATCCGGACGTAGGGGGCGCTATGGCTTTGGCCGGGGTGGATATTCACGCACCCCTGATTCAGGAAAACCGGGCGGCGGCTTTTTTTCAGGTGCGGGTCAGGCCGGGGCGCGGTCGCTGCCGCCTGCGCCCTTCCGCGCAGGGGCAGGATGCCAGTCTGCTGCCGCTTCAGGATTATGGTTATTACGCCGCCGGCGTCGAGGCGAAGAAGGCGTATTTGCGCCTGATGCATTTTTTTCGCACGCAAGAGGGGGTGCCAACGCTGTTGTTGGCACCACCGCCGGCCTGGCAGCTGGAGATTGTTGGCAAGATTTATGAGACGTCGAGTTTTGATTGTCGTAGCAGTCAGCTGGCTTTGTTGCTTGGGATGCTCGCCTGTCAGGGGCATTTGCCGGTAGCGGAGGTGTTTGCCAGCGGCGAGTTGAACAATACGGGAGATTTGCCGCGGGTTGAGGCAGTCGGCGGCCTGGCAGAGAAGTTCAATGCAATTTTGGAGCATATTGAGTTGAGTCAGCCGCGGCATCCGGTTCTCATCGCTCTGCCGCGCCGATTTGCCCCCGGCAAGGGCGCCGTTACCGGCAATGACAGCGCCGAACGTTTTGCCCGCCGTCTGCAAACGTTCCGCCAGGCGAATCCGCATTTGTCGCTGACGGTGATGTATTGCGATGATCTTGCCGCCGATCTTGCCGCGCTTTTTCCCCGCTGCCGCGTTTATCGGCATTGGAACCGCCGTTTGTTGGGGGGTATGGCACTGGCTGCGCTCTTGGCTGCCACGGCTTGGCAATTCCAGCAGCCGCTGTATCTCAACTGGGGGGCGTCGTCTTCTGCGCTCAACCGCCCACTGCGCGTGCAGCGTTTGGCCGACGGTACTCTGCAATCCCGTCCGCTGTGCGCCGATTCGACGCCGGGCGAGCCGGTTTTTGCCTGGGGCGACGAGATGGTGTTGCCGGTGCATGTGCAGGATGCGAGCTGGCTGGGCGCGGTGTTTCCCCCGCAGGTGGCGTTGGTGATGGTGGGCGAGGAGAGCGGGGTACGCGTGGAGAATTTGGAACCTGCCGCCACCGGCAGGCATTATCAGCAGATTTACCGCTTAGAGCCGCCCGCCGAGCGTTATGTGGTGATGGCGGTTGCGCGCCGCGCGCTGCCGCTGGACAAGGGCGCGCTGAATCGGGCGCTGGACAGGCATCTTGCCGGGATGCACGGTATCGCGCGCATCGCCGCCGCTGCCGGGTATTTGGAGAAGCGCTACAATAGTGTGCAGTTCCGTTTCCGCCTCGTTGCCCATTGTAAGGATGAGTAATCATGCCGCATCTGCCCGCTTCTGCCCTGTTTTTCCTGTTACCGTTTGCTGCCGCAAGCCACGCGCAATGGCAGCTGCATTTTCGTGATGATGCCCCGGAGACCAGTGCCGAAGACCAGGCAACGCTCCAGCGGGTGCAGCGCCTGCTCAAGCATTACGACAAGGATACCAATCCCCGGCTGCGTTTCAGTTTTCATCATCCGGCGCATGCCGAGGAACGCTGGCAGGCGTTACGCGCGCAACTGCCGCAACTTGCCGCGCAGGAACACGATGTTTACAACCGCCCCGACGCCGACCTGCTGCACATTGAGCTGGTCGCGCGGTCGCCGTCTGACTGCCCGACGGTGCTTATTGTGCAGGACCCGGCGCTGCCCGTCGGCAAGCGTGGTCTTGCCATTCACGGTAACGCGGCGCTGGCGCTGTCGGCAGATGGCAAAATCCGCATTCAGGCGGGCGCTGCGCCTTTTCTCGCCTTCGCTTATCAGGCGGACAGCCGCCGTTTTCAGGATTTGCAGCCGCAGGTGGGCAAGGCCTTCGCGCCATTGCGCGCGGATAGCCGCCTGCTTATCGGCATGCGCCGTCTGGAGGGCAATGATGATGCCGCGCGGCAGGACGCCGAAACTAAGCTGCGCCACCGTCTGGAAAAAAACGCGCAACGCGGCAAGGCAATGAGCCTTTCGCCCGTACCGGCGGCGCCGCTGCACGAAGCCGTCGGCGGGGAACGCCGAGAGTGTTTCATTCAGCTCCGGCGGCTGTGATGGATGATTTACATACAGTTCGAGCGCTCAGCTGTATGTATATGGGGGAAACGGCAAGGCGTCAGTCTTCCGGTATTGGTGGCGGCTGAGTGGGGCGCAGGTGCAGGCTGATGAGCTGGCGTTGGTTGGCTTTGCTGACGGTGGCCTGCCAGTCGCCGAGGTCGGCGGTTTCGCCAATTTCCGGCATTTTACCGAGGATGTGCTGGATGTAGCCGCCGATGGTGTCGGCTTCTTCGTCGGAGAGGTCGGTGTTGAAGGTTTCGTTGTAGGTGGCAATTGGCGTCAGGGCGCTGACTTGATAGCTGCCGTCGCTGTTCGCCGTAATGGGCGCATCGGCGATTTCGTCGTGTTCGTCGTCAATTTCGCCGACGATTTCTTCGATGACGTCTTCGATGGTAACAAGGCCGGAGAGGTTGCCGTATTCGTCGATAACGAGCGCCATGTGGTTACGGTTGGTTTTGAAGTCGCGCAGCATCGCGTCCAGCGGTTTGCTTTCGGGGACGATGGTCGCCG